>NZ_JAGXKC010000210.1:0-439 GCF_019091045.1 Stenotrophomonas sp. GbtcB23
AGCTTCGGATGGCCGCGCGCTGCAGTTGGCTGAGGCGCAGCCGGCCGGCGTGCTGGATCGCACTTTCGTACACCTCCGCCGCCTCCAGACTGGGCATGCCTCGGTACTCGACATTGAACTCGGCCTGGGTCATGAAGCGGTGCTCGTGCGCAGGCAGCGACTGCCGGATGTCAGCGATGCGGTGCGCCAGCCGCCCCCAGGGACTCAGGCGGCCTGCCCCGGACGCGCGGGGCAGGTACAGCGAAAGCCGTTGGGTGAACTCGTCCAGTTGGCGCATGCGCACCCGGAAATAGCGGCCACTGAACTGCACGTAGTGGCGCAGGCGGCCGCCCTTGCGGCTCAGATGCCAGCCCGGTCGCGCCGGGTCGGCGACGATGCCGCGATTGCGCGCCTGCTCTGCGGTGAGCGCATGCGGATGTTGCTGCCGGAGGATGCGCGA
>NZ_JAGXKC010000211.1:0-439 GCF_019091045.1 Stenotrophomonas sp. GbtcB23
CATCCCGATGACGTTCCGCAGATGCCCCTCGGCGCGCTTGAGCCGCTTCACCAGGTCGGGATGGTAGGTGGGCTTATGCATGTCTTCCATGCTGAAATCAAACCCCCCCAGGGGGGATACTGCCACTGGATGTTAGATCAACGGCTGTTTGCCAGGCGGGGGGAATGGTCGCCGGGCCAGGCTAAGGCAATTGCCCGGAGCGGCATCCCGGCCGTGGTGAGACGCGAACACAAATGTGTACAACAATTCACATGAAAACATGTTCATGTGTTATATTTTGAGCCACAGTCAAAGACCCAGTTTCCCGAGGCCCCATGTCCCAATCCCACGCACATGACCATGGTCACGATCACGACCATGATCATGACCACACCCCGACCGTGACCAGCGCCAACGAGCGCAAGGTCCTGCTGTCCTTTTTCCTGATCTTCGGCTTCAT
>NZ_JAGXKC010000212.1:0-438 GCF_019091045.1 Stenotrophomonas sp. GbtcB23
GTTCGACCACAACTACACGGCACCCGATGGCAGTTACAGCAGCCGCAGCTACGGGGACGGGGATGGAAAGATATCCAGCATGGGGGCGGGCGACCCGAGTCCCTATCCGCCAACCAATATCGTTCCGGGGTGCGGTCTGACCAGGACGACGCCCTTTAAATCCTATATCCGGGAGGGGTGGAACAGCCGCTCTCCGCGGTGGCTGGTGATCGCGAGCGACACGGAGTACGCCAGTACGCGGCAAGGCGGCGTTCACCCTCAAAACTGGAACCCCGGCGCCGCGTTCGACGATCCCGCGCTCGATGCCCTCCAGACGGTGTTCGCGGACATCGCAGCATTCAGGAAGTCGAAGGCCATTGATGGCCCAGTGCCGCTGGCCATCAACGGTGTCAATACCGACGGCGGTCTGGACTTCGAGCGTTACTCCATGCAGAGACT
>NZ_JAGXKC010000213.1:0-430 GCF_019091045.1 Stenotrophomonas sp. GbtcB23
GCTGCGCGGAAAGCTGCAGAGCCATGGCAGCGTAATGCGTCGTGGATCCCGCCTGAGCCGGTGGGATCGTCGTCTCGCGAAAGCGGAAGTATCAAGAAAATCCGACAAATCGTGGTTTCGGTGACAGTCCGACATCTAACGCTTGTCGCATCGAACACAGCGCGGCCCCTCCCGAACGGGCTTTGCATCACATTCCAATGAGGATTTATCCATATGAAGTCGTCCAACGTCATTCGCTCCTTCGCGCTCGTCCTCGCAATCGCGGCCGGGCAGTTTTCCCTGCAGGTCGCGCACGCCCACGCCGCGCTGCAGCAGTCCACACCGGCGGCAAATGCGGTGGTGGCCTCGCCAGGCCAGATCGATCTCGTGTTCAACGAGACATTGATTCCGCGGGCGTCGCGTCTCAAGTTGCTCATGAAGCACGGCAGTT
>NZ_JAGXKC010000214.1:0-429 GCF_019091045.1 Stenotrophomonas sp. GbtcB23
CCAGAGGCTGGCCCACGAACCTGTGCTTGCTTGCGGGTCCCGGACGATGGAGAAGGCATTCCGACGGACCAGCAGGCGCGGGTCTTCGAGCCGTTCTTCACTACCAAGCCCGTCGGACGGGGCAGCGGACTGGGGCTGAGCGAGGTGTTCGGGTTCACCACCCAGTCGGGCGGATTCCCTCTGCTGACCAGTGAGCCAGGGAAGGGCACCGCCATCACCCTTTGCTTCCCCGTTTCAGAGCCCTGATATGCCGATCAACGTCCTATTTGTAGAAGACGTGGCCGACCTTCGCTCGGTTGTGGTTGAAGCCCTCTCCCCACAGGGCTTTTCCGTTACCCCCGCTGCGAACGGCGTCGAAGCCATCACGTTGCTGCGCGGAGCAACTCAATACGCCATCGTCGTGACAGACGTGAACATGCCTGAGGGCGT
>NZ_JAGXKC010000215.1:0-428 GCF_019091045.1 Stenotrophomonas sp. GbtcB23
GAGGAGGTCAAGCGCGCCGGCTCGTCGAAGGTGGAAGAGGCGCTGAAAGCGATCAACCCGGACGACATGTCCCCGCGCGAGGCCTTGGACGCGCTCTATGCGCTGAAGAAGCAGCTAAGCTGAATGGCCGGAATTTGCTGAAAACCAGGCCTTGAATTTCATGCCTCCAGGAAACAACTTTGAAACACCCGGCGATGATAATCGTTGGTCAAGGTGCCCCAAAAGGTCTATAGCCTCCCGGCAGCCGGCACCTGCAGGATAACATGGCCAGACACGATATCGATTTTTCCGAACTTCTCGACGTGGCCCGCCTTCGGGCCGATTGCAGGGCGATCGTCAGGGACAAGGCCCGCCCGCAGCTTGAGATGCGGGCAGCACTTCTGCCGGTCCTGCGCCGGGCCAGCGTCGAGGGCCGGGAAAAAGCCCGC
>NZ_JAGXKC010000216.1:0-428 GCF_019091045.1 Stenotrophomonas sp. GbtcB23
TTCCGACCTCCGGCTTCGCACCCCTGTCTTTGGCGGCACCCTTCTTGGGACCTTGCAGCACCGTGAGACCCAACTGCTGGAACGCGAAAATTGCGGAACGCGGAGCGAACATGTCTTTGTACTTCTTGCCGAGGGCCTCCGTATGGTCGGCCTTCCAGCTTTCGGTACTCAGATAGGTTGAGAGAGGCTCCACGTCCGTCCAGACGTGAACGGGATTCCAGTCAAAGTTAGGGTCATTCTTCGGCTTTTTCTTCGTAAGGAACGCCCATGTGAGTGCCTCGTCCTTCTTGCAGCTAACCAAGACTGCTGCAAAGACCTCGATTCCTTCGAACTTCTCCGCGCGATAGGCCACAAGATCGAGCTCTCTCGCACGACCATCCACATCGGCGGCGTAATAGCGCCCACCAATTGTTGACCAACCATTCTTC
>NZ_JAGXKC010000217.1:0-428 GCF_019091045.1 Stenotrophomonas sp. GbtcB23
ATCGAAGGCCCTGATCTGATCAGCAAGCTGCGGTCTGAGCATGGTGTATCGGTACCAGTTCTGATGCTTACTGAGAGGCGGGAGCTGTCCGATAAAATTCGTGCCTTCCGTTCTGGGGCGGATGACTATGTAACCAAGCCATTTGACATCCCGGAATTGGAAGTCCGGCTTCAGGCGATAGTAAACCGCGCCCAAGGGCGTCCGGCCACCAGACGGCTGACAGACGGTGGCCTTACTCTCGATCTGGCAACGTTGATAGCGTCCAGGGAAGGAAGGCAGCTGCGGCTCTACCCTGGAACCCGAAAGTTGCTACAAGTTCTGATGCGGGCGAGCCCTTCGGCTGTGAGTCGCCAAGAGCTGGAGCACGCTTTATGGGGGGACGATCCGCCAGATCGGGACCTGCTCCGATCTCATATGTCCGCCCTCAG
>NZ_JAGXKC010000218.1:0-426 GCF_019091045.1 Stenotrophomonas sp. GbtcB23
AGTTACCTCCCGACTTCGTCAAAATAGATCCTTTCATCAGGCTCTGCTCTGTCAATCCTGCCATCCGAAGTTTTCCCAAAAGTGACTTGATATGGAGATGTTGGATGATCCGCAGTCCAGACGTACTCAGTGGCAGACCGGACGAGCTTGGAAAGAAGTCTCGACAGCTGCTTTGCCGGAATGGGGCGCCCCTTTGTGGGTTTCGCTGTTCGGCACGAGAATAGCTGCACATGGGTATACCTCGAGAGATCAGCATCCCGCGGAGAGCAGCGGACTAACAGTCCGCTCTACCAGTCGCTTTAGCCCGTCCCGGCTATCGCCGGCGCTTCCTTTTGCGGCGCTGAGTGCGGGGTTGTATGGCAACTGGCTGTGGTCCGTCAGGGTTCGAGAAGTCGAACGGCCTTCTTCCGCGGCGGAGCACATGGC
>NZ_JAGXKC010000219.1:0-426 GCF_019091045.1 Stenotrophomonas sp. GbtcB23
AGCCACGCTGGGCCTTGCCCGCTCCCCAGCCCAGCGCTGACCGCCGCGCGCATTGCGTCCGGGGAATTAACCCGCAACCGGCCGGACACCGGCACGTCGGCATCGCGAAAACGCCAGCTCGTTCCGGTGCTGAGCAGGGTGTACAGCACGCAGTCATGATGGCGCAGGTCCTCAGGCACCGCCGGCACCCCGCGCGTGTCCAGATAGGCGCGGCTGGCCACGGTCACCCGCGTGAACAAGCCAACGCGGCGCGCGCGCAGCGCGCTACTGTCCAGGTGGCCGATGCGGATGGCCAGCTCCGCGCCTTCATCGAGGAGGTTCACGTATCGGTCGCTGATCTGCAGGTCCAGTTCCAGCGCCGGAAACCGCTGCAGGAACGCTGGCACAAGCCGCAGCAAAAACGCGTGCGAGAGCGCCGTGGGGCAA
>NZ_JAGXKC010000022.1:0-44372 GCF_019091045.1 Stenotrophomonas sp. GbtcB23
TACCCGGCACGCGCGTCCGTGCAGGCGGGGAATCACCTCTGTGGCGAACGTTCGCTCAAACGCCCGTGCATAGCCTTGCGCGATCAGGCGGCTTGGCTGATGGTTGGTGACGTACGGGCCCTCCGAGCGATCGCCCCCGCATCCTGCCAGCAGCAACACGCACAGAAGACCATCCCAGCAGCGGAGCCTGTTCATGTCTTCCTGCACTCAGCCAATGCCAGATCGACAATCTGCGCCGAGCAACGGGTGATGCTGCCTTCGCAGGTGCGCGCCTGAAGCAGCTCCTCGTTCGGCCCCTGTAGTGCATAGAACACGCGAGTGCGGTCTTTCTGCGATGCGGTCGGGACCAGGCTGCTCCCGATCAGATGGACACCTATGCTTCGCGAAGGATCGCCATGTTTTCCTCCAAGCTCACGCTCGATCTTCGACCAGTAATGCTGCGAAACTCCGCTGTGCGGATCCCTGGTGGATAGGGTGTAGGTGCACTGCGGGCGCTGGGCGCAACCAGCACCCAGCAGCGTCGACAACAATAGTCCGACGACGCCGATATGCCGCGCCGTTCTCCCTTCCCGGTGTTGCGTCTTCAGCCCCATCCTGCGCCCCATCCCTTTTCCCCCGCCAGAGCATACGACGAAGCGCGTATGCCATAATGAGAACCCTTCTCATTAATGTCGCTGGATGTCGTCGGTCGCCCCCAGTGCCGCGAGCACCCCCCCACCGCTGCACGCTTACCTGCAGGGCCCACACAAGGGTGCTCCGGGCCGTGCGCGGGTACGCGCCTCGTTCACCGAACGCCATGCGCGCACGCTCGCTGGCAGCCTGACCGTGCTGGCCCACGCTGCCGTCATCGGGCTGCTGCTCTGGACCCACGTTGCCAGCACGCCGGTGCTGCCACCCCCGCCGGCCGACCGCACCCAGCTGGTGCTGCTGCCGCCGCGCGCGCCGGAAGTACCGCTGGAAGACATCGTGGCGCCTACCCCCAGCACGGCCGCCACACTCCAACAGCAAAAACCGGAACCCCCGCGCGACCTGCCCAGGACGCCGCCGCGCGAGACGGCTCACTGGGTTATCCCGCCACCAACCCCGCCGCAGCCCAAGCCGGATTCACCGGCGCCGGCGCAGCAGCAGGCCTCGGTCGCCGCCTCGCCGCCCAGCCCACCGCTGCCGCCCGGCCCCAGCGATACCACGCCCGGCCGCGACAGCTGGGAAGGCCGGGTCATGGCGCGGCTGGAACGCTTCCGTCGTTACCCCCACGCCGCGAGAGAGCGCCGCCATGAGGGCGTCGTGCAGGTGCGGGTGAGCCTGGCCCGCGACGGCCAGCTGCTTGCGCTGGCAGTGGAGCAGAGCTCGGGCTACGCGATGCTGGACCAGGCCGCGCTGGATACCTTCCGCCGAGCCGCGCCGTTGCCGGCCGTGCCGGACGACCGGCCGGCACCGGTGGAACTGTCGTTCCCGGTGGAGTTCTTCATCCGCTGAGCGCCCGCGCAGGCGTGCTATTCGGTCAGCGCCGTGCGCATCTCGCGCTCGATCTGTTCGACCAGCAGCAGGTTGCCATGCTCCGGCGCGCGCTCGTAGGCGCGTTTGGCCGCGTCCTGGGCTTCGGCCAGCAGACGGAAGCGCGCCTCGGCACTCTCCGCCACCCGCGCGGAAGCGAAACGCGACGCCGCCTGGTAGTAGAGCTCCTGGACATCGCCCAGGTCGCGCGCGCGCTGCCGCCAGCGCGCGGCCGGCACGTCATTGCCGGGGGTGGCTTCGTAGTGCGCGATCAGCCGCTTGATCGCCACCAGATCGTCATCCTTGGCGGCGGCGGTCACCTCGGCCAACTGGCGGGGCGACAGGTAGCGGTCGTCCGTCGGGGGCCCTTCGCCGCAGCCGGGCAGCGCCAACAGAAACACGCAGGACAGGAAAATGGACTTCATAGCCGCACGATCCTGCCAGTGCCCGATCCGCACGGCCAACGCACAGTTCCTATCAAAAAGCGGCATTACATAGGCAGCGCCACTGCTACCCGCCACCGGCGCCCCGCTCTAGAATGACGGCATGAGCACCCTGACCTTCCGTGCGGCCACGCTGGCCGACATTCCCGCCCTGATCACCCTGGTCACCTCGGCCTACCGCGGCGACGCCAGCCGCGCCGGCTGGACCACCGAAGCGGACATGCTGGACGGCGCGCGCATTGACGCAACCGGACTGCAAGCCGATATCGAGCGCCCGCGCAGCACCGTCCTGCTGGCCGAACGCGACGGCCAACTGCTGGCCTGCGCGCACGTGGCCGACGACCACGGCAAGGGCTACTTCGGCATGTTTTCGGTGGACCCGGCCCAGCAGGGCGGCGGCATCGGCAAGCAGGTGATGGACGCGGCCGAAGCCCACGCCGCGCGCGAATGGGGCGTGGCAGTGATGCAGATGACGGTGATCGACATCCGCGATGAGCTGATCGCCTTCTACGAGCGCCGCGGCTACCAGCGCACCGGCATCAAGAAGCCGTTCCCGTACGGGGACGAGCGCTTCGGCATCCCCAAGCGCGACGACCTGCGCTTCGAGATCCTGGAAAAGCCGCTGGCGGCCCACGCATGAGCGAGACCTGGACCTTCGTCTGCGCCACGGCCGAGCTGCTGCCGGGCGAGATGAAGAGCACCTTCGACGAGGTCACCGGCACGCCGATCGTGGTGTTCAACCTGGACGGGGAACTGTTCGCCCTGGAAGACCAGTGCACCCACGAGGAATTCGAGCTGTCCTCGGGCACGTTCGATACCGAGGAAGGCAGCATCGAATGCGTGCTCCACAGCGCGCGTTTTGACGTGCGCGATGGCCGTGCCCTGTGCGCCCCGGCCTATACGGCGGTGCCGAAGTTCCCGGTGAAGCGCGAGTTCGACGGCGTCTGGACCCGCGACGACCGCGACTGAGTTTCCGCGAGCCGATAGAAAACTTGAATCGGCCCCTGGCCGGTTCTGTGATGCCCGCCGCACGGCGGTGGATGCGAATCATTATCGTTTCTGTTAATTTATCGGTATTCGCCTTCCCGGCCTGACCGACTACCGCCTCATGGCTGCCGCCAGTGATGCCACCGCCAACCGCTGCTCGACCCCATTGCTGCTGACCGCGGCGGTGCTGATCTGCCTGCTGGCCGTCGTGGCTGGATTGGGCACATCGCCGGGTTCGATGGATCGCGCGGGAACGGTGGCCGCGATGGCCGCCGGCGGATCGCTGCAGGTGTCCGGCATACCTGCACCAGACCGCGCCCCGGTCGCTGTCCACGCCTGCGCCGCAGCGGAAAAGGAAGCGGAGAACGGCCGCCCCGACCCTGCCGAACGTTCCACGTCGCTTCCGTCGTGCATGGCAGGCACGCGCACCGCAGCGTCACCCGCCGCATGGGCCATGCCGGCCATCCGACCGCGCCCACTGCGTTCGCATCTGTCGCAGGCGCCGCCCGCGCGCGCCTGACCGCTGCTGCCCAGGCACCCCACCACGCAGGGCCCAACGCCCCCCTGCACATCGCATCTCTTTCGCTCGACCGTCCATGCCCCTGCGTGCGCGCCCCACCCGTGCGCGCTCGATGGCATTCCTCTTCCCGTTTCCAGGTCCATCACCACCATGATCAAGAGCCGCAAGCATTCCTCCCCCGCCCGCAGTGCCGCCAGCCTGGCCACCGCCAGCCTCGTCACCGGCCTCAGCCTGGCCATGCTGCCGGCGGCCGCCCAGGCCGAGTCCGCCAGTGACTCCCCGCGCACGCTGGACCAGGTGCAGGTGCAGGCCGCCCGCGCCTTCAAGGTCGACAAGGTCGCCTCGCCCAAGTTCACCCAGTCCCTGCAGGACACCCCGCAGACCATCCAGATCATCAGCCGCGACCTGTTCACCCAGCAGGGCGCGACCACGCTGACCGATGCGCTGCGCAACAGCCCGGGCGTGGGTACGTTCTATGTCGGCGAGAACGGCAACACCAACACCGGCGACAGCATCTTCATGCGTGGGTTCGATACCTCCAGCAGCATCTTCGTGGACGGCGTGCGCGATGTCGGCTCGATCTCGCGCGATGTGTTCAACACCGAGCAGGTGGAAGTGTCCAAGGGCCCGGCCGGCACCGACAACGGCCGCTCCGCGCCCACCGGTTCGATCAACATGGTGAGCAAGCAGGCCAACCTGCATGACGCGGTGAGCGGCACCGTGTCGGTCGGCAGCGACAGCCAGCAGCGCGCGTCGGCCGACTGGAACCAGTCCCTCGGCGCCACCAGCGCGCTGCGCCTGAATGCCATGTGGCAGGACAGCGACCAGCCCGGCCGCGACCACGTGAACAACTCGCGCTGGGGCATCGCGCCGTCGCTGGCGTTCGGTCTGGGCACCAACACCCGCTATATCCTCAACCTGCTCTATGTGGACCAGCAGAACGTGCCCGACGGCGGCGTGCCGACCCTGGGCCTGCCCGGCTGGACCCCGCAGCCCACGCTGGAACCGCTGGCTGGGCATCCGGTGAACCCGGAGAACTTCTACGGCACCCGCGCCGACCATGACGACGTGACCGCGAAGATGGCCACCTTCCGCATCGAGCATGACTTCAACGACAGCGTGCGCCTGACCAACACTGCCCGCTGGGGCCGTACCGACCAGGACTACATGCTCACCGCCTTCATGGGCACCGGCACGCGCGGCGCCAACGGTGCGCCGACCGGCAACATCCGCTACACCGACCGCAACAACCTGGACACCTATACCATCGCGCGCAGCCTGCCGACCTTCAAGGACCAGCAGAACACCATCCTCACCGACCAGCTCAACCTGCGCGCGGACGTCAGCACCGGCGCCATCGTGCACAACCTGAGCACCGGCGTGGAGTTCACCCGCGAAGAGCTCAAGAGCTTCGGCCAGGCCGCCACCAACGGCACCACCTGGTCGCCGGCCAACCTGTACAACCCGGACTGGAACGCCACCGGCCTGACCTGGGCACACAACGGCGCCGACAGCCGTGGCAAGACCACCACCTCGTCGGTGTACCTGTTCGATACGCTGAACTTCACCGACAGCTTCCTGGTTACCGCCGGCCTGCGTGCGGACCATTACAAGACCGAGTACCAGAGCGCGGCGGTGTGCGGCGGGCGCGGCCCGGCGTGCGGCAGCAACCCGGTGGGCACGGTGATTCCCAATCCGTCGCTGGAGCATTCCGACACCCTGCTCAACTGGAAGCTGGGCGCCGTGTACAAGGTCGGCGACATCGTCAGCCTGTACGGCAACTACGCGCTGTCCCAGCAGCCCCCGGGCGGCAGCAACTTCCAGCTGAGCAGTTCGGCCAGCAGCGCCGACAACCCCAGCCTGGACCCGCAGAAGGCCAAGACGCTTGAAGTGGGCACCAAATGGGCCTTCCTCGACGATGCACTGGCCTTCAACGTCGCGCTGTTCAAGACCGAAGTCAGCAACGAGATCAACACCCAGGTGCTCGACGATGCCGGCAACCCGACCCAGACCGGCAAGAAGTCGGTGCAGGGCATCGAGGTGTCCACGGTGGGCCGCATCACCGACAACTGGTCGGTGTCGGCCGGCTACAGCCACCTGGACACCGAAGTCGAGGAAGGCGCCAACGTGGCCGCCGACGGCACCCGCAACCTGACCTACACCCCGGGCGCGACCTTCACCAGCTGGACCAGCTACACCTTCCCGTTCGGCCTGACCGTGGGCGGGGGCGTGCGGTACGCCGGCCGCATGCACCGCGGTACCGATGGCGCGGTGGGCACGCCGGCGTTCACCAAGTCGTACACGGTGTACGACGCAGTGGCCTCGTATGAAATCAACGAGCACCTGGTGCTGCGATTGAACGCCTACAACCTGTTCGACAAGGACTATGTGGCCGCGATCAACAAGAGCGGCTACCGTTACACCCCGGGCGCCCCGCGCAGCGTGCTGTTCAGCGCGGACTTCCGCTTCTGATCCACCAAGGACCCTGCCATGCTCCTGCACGTTCCCGATGTCCTCACCGCCGACGAACTGGCCCACCTGCAGCGCGCGCTTGCCGCGGCAGACTGGGCAGACGGCCGCGAGACCGTGGGCGTGCAGGGAGCGCAGGTCAAGCGCAACCAGCAGTTGCCTGACGCCTCACCGCTGAAGGCCGAGCTGGGCAGGATCGTGCTGGCGGCGCTGGAACGGCACCCGCTGTTCTTCGCCGCCGCACTGCCGCTGCGCATCCTGCCGCCGCGCTTCAACCGCTACCAGGGCGGTGGGGAGTATGGCTTCCATGTGGATGGCGCGGTGATGATCACCGACAGCCAGGGCGTGCGCAGCCACCTGCGCTCGGACGTGTCATGCACGTTGTTCCTCAATGCGCCGGAGGACTACGAAGGGGGCGAACTGGTCATCAGTGATACCTACGGCGAGCATGAGGTGAAACTGCCGGCCGGCGACCTGGTGCTGTACCCGTCCAGCAGCCTGCACAAGGTCAACCCGGTCACGCAGGGCGCACGGCTGGCGTCGTTCTTCTGGGTACAGAGCATGGTGCGCGACGATGGCGCACGGCGGATGCTGCTGGAGATGGATGGCGCGATCGAGACGCTGCGCGTGACCGGCGGCGATCCGGGGGCGGTGCTGCAGTTGACCGGCGTGTATCACAACCTGTTGCGTCGCTGGAGCGAGACGTGACGCTGTAAATCATTCCCATTTGCGTTTGTTACATACCCTCTCTACAATCCCCGCCGCGCCAGACCTGCTGGCGTGCTCCGACAGGGATATCTCCTTGCGCCACCCCCACCGCCACCGCAGCTTTGCCCCCGCCATGCGCGGGCAGCGCCCGGCGTTGGCGACGGTGTTGGCGTGGCTGGCCCTGCTCTCGATGTTGCTGGGCACGCTGCCGCTGCTGGAACAGCGCCTGCCCGGCACCGCCGCGCTGGTGCTGCAGCAGCCCGCCGAAGAACGTCCCGGCGGCGAGAATCGCCTGCAGGAAGAAGCCCCGGCCAAGCCACGCCGGATGACCAGTGCGCGCCCGGCGGCCACGCCGCCGCGCCTGCCACCGCCGCCGCTGACCGAGTCGCTGGATGCACTGATGGCTACCCTGGCCGAGCTGCCGCCGCAGGTCGTCCCCACCATTGATTCCGCCCCGGCAACGCCGCTTCCGGCGGCCCCCGGGTTGCGCGTCCAGCGCGGCCAGGCGCCCCCGCAGGGCTGATCCCGCCCGCGTCCGCGTCGCTGCGCCTGCACGACCGCCGCCGGGCGCCGCTGCTGCCTGCACTGCAGGCCCCCTGACGATTTTTCGATTGCGCTGCGGCCGCCGGCCACGGCGTTCCCGCGTTCGCATCCTTTTCGAGGTACTTCCCATGGCCCAGCGCCATCGTCGTCGCACGTCCCTGTCCCGCTGCTCGTTGAGCGTTGCCCTGCTGGGCGCGCTCAGCGCCCCCGCCTTCGCCGCCGGCGATGTCGCGGGCGACCTCAAGACCCTGGACCAGGTGGTGGTCACCGCCTCGGGCTTCGAACAGAAGATCGCCGACGCCCCGGCCAGCATCAGCGTGGTCAGCCGCGAGGAACTGGCCAAGCGCCCGTACACCAGCCTGGTGGACGCGCTGCGCGACGTGGAAGGCATCGACGTGGGCATGGAAACCACCGACAAGAACGGCCGCGCCACCATCTCCATGCGCGGCATGCCGTCCGAGTACACGCTGGTGCTGATCGACGGCCGCCGCCAGAGCAATGTGGGCCAGCTGTACCCGAACAACTTCGGCGGCGGCCAGTTCGCCTACCTGCCGCCGCTGGATGCGATCGAGCGCATCGAAGTGGTGCGCGGCCCGATGTCCACGCTGTACGGCTCCGATGCCATGGGCGGCGTCATCAACATCATCACCCGGCGCAACCAGGACAGCTGGCACGGCTCGGTGACCCAAGGGTTCACCGTGCAGCAGGACAACCAGTTCGGCGATGCACGCACCACCGACGTGTACCTCACCGGCCCGCTGGTGAAGGAACGATTGGACGTAGCCGTGCGCGGGAGTTACTACGATGCCAAGGCCTCCAACCCGGAATGGGAAGCACTGACCCTGCCCGACGGCACGCTGTGGGAACGCAGCATCGGCTTCGGCGGTGGTGGCAAGGCGGTGGCCAACACCAACTGGAACACCGGCGTGCGCCTGAGCTGGTCGATCAACGACGACCATGACCTGTCGCTGGACTACGACGTCTCGCGCCAGAAGTACGACAACAGCGAAGGCCAGACCGGCACGCTGGACAGCGCTGCCAGCCTCTGGCGCGTGGGTAATGCCACCATTCCGAACCCCAACGGCACCGGCACGGTCACCCGCCGCGTGGTGCAGCCGCGCGTGGGCTATACCGCCTACCAGCGCTATGAGCGCGACCAGCTGGCACTGACCCACCAGGGCCGTTATGCATTCGGTACCTGGCAGACCACGCTGACCCACACCAGGAGCAACAACCTGGGGCGTTCGCTGCCGCTGACCCTGGACGAACGCGCCGACCTGCAGACGCTGTGGAACGACGTGTGCCGCCGCACCGGCGCGGCCAACAACTGCGCCGCCGGCGCCCGAAACGGTCTCGCCGCGCTGAACCCCGCCGAGATGGCACGCCTGGAAGCATTCCTGCCACGCCCGCTGCGCACCATGGAGCTGGAAGGCTACGTGCTGGACACCATGCTGGACATGAGTTTCGACGCGCACAAGCTGACCTTGGGCGGCCAGTACACCGACACCGACATGATCGACGGCGTGTTCGGCATGGACGGCGCCGGCTACCGCGACAACGTCAAGCAGAAGCACCGCATGTGGTCGGTGTTCGCCGAGGACAACTGGGCACTCACCGACGCGCTCACCGCCACCTTGGGCGTGCGTTATGACGACCACAACATCTTCGGCAGCCACGTCAGCCCGCGTGCCTACCTGGTGTGGAACGCCAGCGACGCCTGGACCTTCAAGGGTGGCGTGAGCACCGGCTACAAGACCCCGCGCCCGGACCAGCTGTTCCCCGGCGTCACCGGGTTCGGCGGCCAGGGCGTGCTGCCGCTGGTGGGCTCGCCGAACCTGCAGCCCGAGACCAGCACCAACTATGAAATCGCCTCGTACTACGAGGGCGAGCGCTGGGGCTTCAACGTCACCGGCTTCCTCAACAAGTTCGACGACAAGATCGCCAGCGGCGGCACCTTCCCGAACTGCGAAGTGGCACCGGTTGGCGGCGGCTACTGCGTGGACGTGGGCCCGGGCTGGGCGGCGCTGGGCTACAGCACCTTCAGCCAGAGCGTGAACATCGATACTGCCGAGACGCGTGGTATCGAGGCGGCAGCGCATGTGGACCTGCTGCAGAGCCTGCAGCTGCG
Organism: Stenotrophomonas sp. GbtcB23; assembly: GCF_019091045.1. Lineage (NCBI taxonomy): Bacteria > Pseudomonadati > Pseudomonadota > Gammaproteobacteria > Lysobacterales > Lysobacteraceae > Stenotrophomonas > Stenotrophomonas sp. GbtcB23. Next base: position 9,293 of record NZ_JAGXKC010000022.1, read on the forward strand.
CGGCAACTACACGTATACGAAGTCCGAGCAGACCAGCGGCGCCGCGAACGGCCAACCGATCGCCGGCAATCCCGCCAAGCACATGGCCAATGCCAGCCTGAACTGGCAGGTCAGTGAGGCGGTGAGCCTGTCGTTGATTGGCGAGGGACGCTATGACCGGTACCGCGACACGCTGGTGAGCAACGTGGCCGGTGTGAGTTCGTCGCAGGTGCGGTATTACGACGATTACACCATCTTCCACCTGGGCGGCAGCTGGAACATCAACGAGTGGCTGACGGTGAATGCGCGGGTCAACAACCTGTTCGACAAGGACTTCGTCTCGCAGTCGTGCGTGTTGATCAGCGACAGTGAGTACACCTGCGTGGATGATTACGCGACGAAGGACCAGCGTCGGAGTTACTGGATTTCGTTGAACGCGGCGTTCTGAAGTCCCGGCGCTGCGCGCCGCCGCCCGACCAACGGTCGGGCGCTACCGGCTCCCACGCACACCGGGCGCCCCACGCACACCGGGCGCCCCACGCACCCCGGGCACCCCCACGCACACCGGGCACCCCACGCACACCGGGCGCCCCACGCACACCGGGCGCCCCACGCACACCGGTAGGTGCCGACCGTTGGTCGGCACACGCCGCAGACCGGCATCGCGCGACCAATAATTGCGAACCATTCTCATCAATGGTGTAATTGGCTATTCGTCTTCCTGCCGTGACCGTGGCCACCAGCGCTCCCCCTTCCGCCGTGCAGCAGCAACAGAGCCGTGGCTTCTGGCTGCGCACCCTGCACCAGTGGCACTGGATCAGCTCGGCGGTGTGCCTGATCGGCATGCTGCTGTTCGCCGCCACGGGAATCACGCTGAACCATGCGGCGAAGATCGAGGCCACCCCGCAGGTGGTGAACCGCCAGCTGGAACTGCCGGCCGAGCTGCTGGGCCAGCTGGGCGACCGCACCGACGGCAACGCCCCGGTGCCGCGCCCGGCCGTGCGCTGGCTGGACCGCGAACTGGGCATTTCCATCGGCCGTCGCCCGGCCGAATGGTCCGCCGAGGAAATCTATCTCTCCATGCCCAGCCCCGGCGGCGACGCCTGGTTGAGCATCGACCGCGAAAGCGGCGCGGTGGAATACGAAGCCACCTCGCGCGGCTGGGTGTCCTACTTCAACGACCTGCACAAGGGCCGCAATGCCGGCCCGGCCTGGGGCTGGTTCCTGGATGTGTTCGCCGTGGCCTGCCTGGTGTTCTGCATCACGGGCCTGTTCCTGCTGCACCTGCATGCCCGCCAGCGCCGCATGACCTGGCCGCTGGTCGGCCTGGGCCTGATGGTGCCGCTGCTGATCGCCCTGATCCTGATCCACTGACTTTCCTTCGCCCTTTCCCTTCCCGGAGTCGCACCCATGCGCGTCACCCTCACCATCGCCCTGAGCGGCCTGCTGGCCACCTCGCCGGCCTATGCCACCACCCTGGACATCAACGTCGAGGTGCCCAAGCTCAACGTGGCCGAGTACCACCGCCCGTATGTTGCGGTGTGGCTGGAAGGCGCTGACCAGAAGGTCGCCGCCAACCTGGCGGTCTGGTACCAGCAGACCGGCAACAGCGAAGGCCATGGCACCAAGTGGCTGCCCGACCTGCGCCAGTGGTGGCGCAAGAGCGGCCGCGAGCTGAAGGTGCCGGTGGACGGCGTGACCGGGCCGACCAAGCCGGCCGGCACCCACGCGCTGTCGTTCACCGACAGGCAGCCGGCGTTGAAGGCGCTGGCACCGGGCAACTACACGCTGGTGGTGGAAGCGGTACGCGAAGTCGGCGGCCGCGAGCTGGTCAAGATTCCCTTCACCTGGCCGGCCACCGCGCCGCAGACCGGCAAGGCCCAAGGCAGCACCGAGCTGGGCCTGGTCACGCTGTCGTCCAAGCCCTGATGTTCCACTGCCCTCCCCGTCGAGGGCACCCTTAACCTGTACATGGAGTTGTTGATGAAGCGCTCGCTCGTCCTAGCCGCCGCCCTGGCCGCCGCCCTTCCGTTCTCCGCCCTGGCCCACAAGGCCTGGCTGCAGCCCTCGCAGACCGTGATCGCCGGTGACCACCCGTGGATCACCGTCGATGCGGCGGTGTCCAACGACCTGTTCTACTTCAACCACGTGCCGCTGCGCCTGGAAAGCCTGGTCATCACCGCACCTGACGGCAGCACCGTGCAGCCGCAGAACGCCTCCACCGGCAAGTTCCGCAGCGTGTTCGATGTCGAGCTGACCCAGCAGGGCACCTACCGCCTGGCCTCGGTCAACAACGGCCTGTCGGCCAGCTGGGAAGAAGACGGCAAGCCCAAGCGCTGGCGCGGCACCGTGGCGACCTTCGCCACCGAAGTGCCGAAGAAGGCCAAGAAGCTGCAGGTAAGCCAGTCGGTCAACCGCATCGAAACCTTCGTCACCAACGGCACCCCGAACAGCACCGCGCTGGCGCCGACCAAGTCGGGCATCGAGCTCGTCGCCGTGGGCCACCCCAACGACCTGGCCGCGGGCGAAGAAGCCAGGTTCCGCGTGCTGGTCGACGGCAAGCCGCGCGCCGGTCTGGCCTTCGAGATCACCCGTGGCGGCACGCGTTACCGCAACGCCCAGGAAGAGATCAAGGTCACCAGCGACAAGAAGGGCGAGTTCTCGGTCACCTGGCCCGAAGCCGGCATGTACTGGCTGGAAACCAGCAGCGAAGACAAGAAGACCACGCTCAAGCAGGCCAAGACCCGCCGCCTGAACTACGTCGCCACGCTGGAAGTGCTGCCGCTGTAATCATGTCCACCCTGCACGACATCGCCAGCCTCGGTGGCCACACCATGGGCACCACCTGGCAGGTCAAACTGACCACCACGCCCGGCCGCGATCTGCACCCGCTGCATGCGGGGATCCAGGCGCAGCTGGATGCGGTGGTCGCGCAGATGAGCACCTGGGAAGCGGCCAGCGACATCGCCGCGTTCAACCGCGCAGCGGCCGGCACGTCGCTGCCGCTGCCCGGCCTGCTCGCCGAGGTGATCGACTGCGCGCTCGATATCGCCCGGCGCAGCGAAGGGGCGTTCGATCCCACGGTCGGCCCGTTGGTCGCGCTGTGGGGGTTCGGTGCGCACGCGCACGCGCAACGCGTTCCCGATGCTGCCCGGCTGGCGGCCACGCAGGCACGCTGCGGTTGGCAGCGGCTTCACTGGCAGGACGGCCACCTGCTGCAGCCGGGTGGACTGGAACTGGATCTTTCGGCCATCGCCAAGGGCTTTGCGGTGGACCTGGTGAGCCGTTGGCTGCGCAGCCAGGGCATTGCGGCGGCACTGGTGGAGGTGGGCGGTGAGCTGCACGGCTATGGGCGCAAGCCCGATGGGCAGCCGTGGCGGGTCCTGGTCGAAGCAGGTCCCGAAGAAGAAGCAGAACTCGCGCATCCGCCGCGCGTGCTGGCATTGGACGACCTGGCCGTTGCCACCTCCGGTGATCGCTGGCACCAGTTCGTCGAGGATGGCACGCATTACAGCCATACGCTGGATCCACGCGCGGGCGCGCCGGTCAGCCGCACGGCGGCCGCGGTGACCGTGGTCGCCCACCACGCCATGCACGCCGATGGATGGGCCACCGCGTTGACAGTGATGGGCGCGCAGGAAGGGCTTGCGTTCGCCAATGCCAACGCGCTCGCCGCACGCTTCATCACCCGCACTGCGCAGGGCATCGAAGAACACTTGAGCACGGCGTTTACCGCGCTGCTCACCGAACAGGATGCCGCTGCATGAAAGGCAGCCCGTCGCGCGCGGTAGTGGGCAATGTGCTGGTGGTGGCCCTGCTGGCCGTACTGGCGTGGTTGCTGTTGCGCCTGCATCTGCAGGAAGACTGGTGGTTGGCCGCGCCACTGGCCTCGCACTGGCGTTGGGCGGCGGGCACCCTCACCGCTTACGCCGCGCTGTGCGCGCTGCTGTGGTGGCGCGGCCGGACCCGCGACGATGTTGGCAGCGCCGCCGGCGAAGCACCGACGCTGCTGGTCTGGGCCAGCCAGACCGGGTTCGCCCAGCAGCTGAGCGAGCGCAGCGCCGAGGTCCTGCGCGCGGCCGGAGTGCCGGTGCGCGTGCGCGGCCTGCACCAGGTGGATGCCGCATTGCTGCAGCAGACCACCCGGGTGCTGCTGATCGCCAGCACCACCGGCGAAGGCGATCCACCCGACCACACCCTGCCCTTCCTGCGCCGCGTGATGCCGCAGGACATGGCACTGCCGCAGTTGCACTACGGTGTGCTGGCACTGGGCGACCGCAGCTACGGGCACTTCTGCGCGTTCGGCCACCAGCTCGATGCGTGGCTGCGCCAGCACGGCGCGCACCCGCTGTTCGACACGGTGGAAGTGGACAACGCCGACCCGGCCGCTCTGCGCCACTGGCAGCAGCTGCTGGGCCAGCTGGGCGGGAACGCCACCGAGCTGCCCGATTGGGCACCCGCGCAGTACCAGCCCTGGCAGCTGCAGGCGCGCCGCCAGGAAAACCCCGGCAGCCCCGGCGCGGCGACGTGGCGGGTGAGCCTGGTGCCGGCCGATGGCGTGCTGCCGGCGTGGCAGGCCGGTGATGTGGCGGAGATTGGTCCGCAGCACAGTCCGGTCGAGGTCGATGCCTGGCTGGCCACGCATGCACGCGATGGCGCGGCGATGGTCGAGGAGCAGCCGCTGCGTGATTGGCTGGCGCGCTCGCACCTGCCGGTGCTGCCCGATGCGGTACCGGCCGATGACATGGCACTGGTAGCCACGCTCAAGCCGTTGCCGCACCGCGAGTATTCCATTGCCAGCATGCCGGGCGAAGGCCACGTGCTGTTGCTGTTGCGGCGGCTGCTGCGCCCGGATGGCACGCCGGGGCTGGGCAGCGGCTGGCTGTGCGATTACGCGGCGCTGGGTGGGCGCATCAACCTGCGCTTCCGCGGCAACCCGAATTTCCACCCACCCGCGCCGGACGCACCGCTGATCCTGATCGGCAACGGCACCGGCATTGCCGGGCTGCGCGCGCACCTTCGTGCACGCGTGGACCTTGGCGCCGGGCGCAACTGGCTGCTGTTCGGCGAGCGTACCGCCGCGCACGATTTCTACTTCAAGGAAGACCTGCAGCGCTGGCAGCGTGACGGCATGATCGCGCGGCTGGATACGGTGTTCAGCCGCGACGGCGGCGAGCACCGTTACGTGCAGGACCGCCTGCTCGCGCAGCTGGACACCCTGCGCCAGTGGGTCCGCGACGGCGCCACGATCCTGGTCTGCGGCAGCCTGCAGGGCATGGCCCCGGCAGTGGACGCGGTGATCGAACAGGCGCTGGGCCGCGAAGGCAAAGAAGCGCTGATCGTCGCCGGCCGCTACCGCCGCGACGTTTATTGACCGCGCGGGTCCAGGCGGATGGCGAGCAGCTCACCGCCACCGCACAATGCGTAGCGCCTATGCGGCCCTGCCGCCAGCCACGCGGTGTCACCCTGCTGCAGCGGCGGCAGGTCCGGCTCGCCCTCGAACTCCGCCTGCCCCGCCAACAGGTGGATCGCCCACGCCGTGCCCGGCTCGGTGAAGAAGAACATGCTGCCCACCAGCGGGCGGTGCAGCAGTTCGGCATCGACCTGGTCACGCCGCCACATCAGATTGAAGTCATGGGTGAGCCCATCCACCAGCTCGCCATGGACCTCCGCTTCGCCGGCAAAGCGCAGGCGATCGTGGGGTGGCAGCAACGTATGCAGCGCGCCATCGGCAAAGCGCAGGCGCAGCCCTTCGCCGCGCAGCAGGACCAGTTCGCGGTCGATGCCGGGGAACGACGAGAACGCCGCATCCTGTTCGATCTCGGCAATCGACAAACGTACCAGCCACTCTTCGCTGTCGGGCACGCGCAGGATTTCACGGGTCCAGCCAAGACCATTGCGCCAGCGTTCGCGGCGGTATTCAAAGCTGGGAATGACGCGCGTGGCAGCGCTCAATGCGGTGGCGGTCGACATGCCGCCATTGTGCCTCAGCCGGGCTTGCCGCCGCAGTCCGCTTCCAGCAGCTGCGAGCGCGCCAGCCACTCCTTGTCCGGGTAGTAGGCGAACACCATCGCCCCACCGCGCAGGCTGTCGATCAGCGGCCGCGCCACGGTCAGGCGTACCGCCGGGCAGCCCAGGCTGCGGCCGAGCCGGCCCTGCAGCCGGGCGATGGTGGGATTCACGTACGGCGCACCGTGGATGACGATGGCGCGGTCGCGCGCCTTGTCGTTGAAGCCCGGTTCCAGACCTTCCAGGCGCAGCGAATAGCCATTGCCGCCCATGTAGGTTTCCTTGGCGGTGAACGCGCCCAGGCTGGACATGAAACTGCCATCGCGGTTGGAGAAGCGTTCGGTGGCGTTGCCGCCGCTGTTGCGGCCATGCGCGACCCACTCCTCGAACAGCAGCTTCTGGTGGGCCAGGTCGAACACCCACATGCGCTGTTCGGTGGACGGGCGCGAGTAATCAATCACGCTCAAGCGGCCCGGATCCACGCCCAGCTCCGGCCGGCGCAGGGCGCAGGTCATCGCGTTGGCGGCCAGCTGCAGCACCTTGCGGTCCGCATTGGGCGCCGCGCGCGCCAGCATGTCGGCCAGCTGGGCCGGCGGCAGCGTGCGGGGCGGAGGCGTGGTCGCCGCACGGGCGCTGCCTGCCGGCGCGGTCAGCGCCAGCCCGCACAGGGCAACGGTGGCAATCAGAACGGGAAAGGAACGCATCAACGCGGTACCGGCAGGGCCTCCCTACAAGGTGGCCCCGCCCGCGTCGGATTCCAAGACCGGCTGCAGGTTCTGTTCATCCGCCACCGGGCGAACCGCCGGCAGGCTGGTCACCAGCAGCGTGGTGCCCGGCACCAGCACCTTGTACAGCTGCGCGGCGAAGGACGCCGGCAGCGCCATGGGCAGGCTGGGCGTGGCCAGCAGGTCCGGGCTGGCATTGCCGGCGCTCTGCCCCAGCAGCGGGTAGGCGGTCCACTTGTGCAGCTTCTGCGTCGCATCCAGCGGGCTGGCGGCATCCGAATAGCCGTCCTGCATCACGAACAGGGTGGTGCCCTCGAACGCCGGCAGCGCCTTGGCTTCCAGCCGCGATTCGCCGATCAGCACGCCGTCGCGCAGCACGTACAGGCGCTGGTCGTGCAGGCTGACCAGAATGCCCACCTGGCCCGACGGTGCGGCGCTGTCATTCCAGTACTGGTCCGGCGCACCGGTGGTTTCCAGCAGGGTCTTGCCCACGCTGTTCACCGGGGCCAGCACCGCCGGGTAGGCCAGCGTCATCGGCGCGCTCTTGGCGTCGGCCACCACCACGGTATCGCCACGCTTGGTTTCGCCGAACAGCTTCTGCGCGAAAGCCTGGGGCAGGCGCACGCAGCCGTGCGAGGCGGGATGCCCGGGCAGGTTGCCGCCGTGCAGCGCGATGCCGTCCCAGGTCAGCCGCTGCATGTAGGGCATGGGCGCGCTGTTGTAGAGGTTGGATTTGTGGTCCTTGTCCTTCTGCAGGATGGTGAACACCCCGGTCGGCGTTTCATGCCCGGCCTTGCCCGAGCTGATCGTGCTCAGGCCGATGGCAATGCCGTTGCGGTACACGTAGGCACGCTGCTCATCCAGGCTGACCACCAGCACGATGGGCCCGGCGGGCGAGATTTCCGGGTGCCAGAGGAACTGGCCGGGCTTGAGATCGGTGGGGCTGGCAGGCTCGGGCGCGGACCACGCCGGGAGTGCCATGACGGCGATCAGCGAACCGGCGATGTGGGTCAACAGCGTGCGACGTGTGAGCATGTGGCCTTCCTTCGGGTGGGTCGAAGACACGCATGGCGTGTCGCTACGCATGATCACCGCAAACGTTGAAACCCGCCAAAGCCCCAAACAAAATTGCCCGGTCGCACATCCCTGTGCGGACCGGGCAATCGTCACGTCCTTGTCGGCATCCCGCCTTCCCCCTGTGCGTCCTGCCCAGTGTGGGTGCCGGCCATGCTCCATGCACTCGGCCGTATGTTGTTCCGCCATCCCTCCCCTTCCCGGGTATGGATGCCACCGTCCTGGTGGATCCGCGCCAATCCCTCCGCGCTGCGTCCCTGCGTGCCCCGTCCCTGCGGCTGTCGAGGTGGCCGGCTCCTGCCTGGCTACCGTGACCGGCGTCATGCCGGTCGCGACCCATCCTGTTGTGTCAGCGCCTTGGTACGGGTGCCGACACTGCCCTCCTGGGCGGTGCCACCGTGGGCGCCGCCATGGCCCCCACCGTCATCCGTCGTCGATTCCGTTCGACCGTTGCTGTCCCTATCCCTTTCACCCGTGCCAGGTCCTCGACCCGGAGGAAAGGTCCGTGTTGTCGCCGGTACGCCACGATCGCCTGGGCCTTTTGGGGCCCTACGTTCGTCAATCCCTGCTGCAGCGTCGACGCATCTGCCGTATTGATGTTGATGCGGTCGGCCGCCGAAGCGGTTCCGGTCAACAGCAGTGCCAGCGCAAGCGCCTTCCACGAAAACCAAGGCCCCACCGTGTAGCTCCCTGTGACGTCGGACCGACCGCTGCCGGCATCCCGTCGGAGCAGTCAGTGTCCCTCGCCACATACACACAGCCTATCGTCCACATCACCTTCACACAGCCAGCTAAATACCTGACGTGGTGTAGGGAAATCCCTACCCCCTGCGCAGGCGTAGAATGGCGGAATCAGCCACATGCATTCGGAGTACCAGATGGACAGCGCCAAGCTCGGCCAATTCGTCAGTGAAAAGTGGGACAGCGAGATCGTTCCGCAATTGGTCGAATACATCCGCATTCCCAACAAATCGCCGATGTTCGACGCCAATTGGGTCGAGAACGGCTACATGGAGCAGGCCGTCACCCTGATGGAAACCTGGGCCAAGGCGCAGAAGCTGCCGGGCCTGAAGGTCGAAGTGGTGCGCCTGGAAGGCCGCACGCCGCTGCTGCTGCTGGAAATTCCCGCCACCGGCGCCGAAACCGGCGACGACACCGTGCTGCTGTACGGCCACCTGGACAAGCAGCCGGAAATGACCGGCTGGGACGACGACCTCGGCCCGTGGGTGCCGGTGCTGCGCGGCGACAAGCTGTACGGCCGCGGCGGCGCCGATGACGGCTACGCCATCTTCGGCTCGCTGGCTGCGGTGCTGGCGCTGCAGGAACAGAACCTGCCGCACGCGCGCTGCGTGGTGCTGATCGAAGCCTGTGAGGAATCGGGCAGCTACGACCTGCCGGCCTACGTGGACCACCTGGCCGACCGCATCGGCAAGCCGTCGCTGGTGGTGTGCCTGGATTCGGGCTGCGCCAACTATGACCAGCTGTGGTGCACCACCTCGCTGCGCGGCCTGACCGGCGGCAACTTCTCGGTGAAGGTGCTCAACGAGGGCGTGCATTCGGGCGATGCCTCCGGCGTGGTGCCGTCCAGCTTCCGCCTGCTGCGCCAGCTGCTGTCGCGCATCGAAGACGAAAAGACCGGCCGCATCCTGCTCGACGGCATGCACGTGGAGATTCCGGAAGAGCGCCAGGCCCAGGCCAAGCGCGCTGCCGAGGTGGTGGATACCGAGATCTTCGAGAAATTCCCGATGGTCGACGGCCTCAAGCCGATGAACGACGACCTCACCGAACTGGTGCTCAACCGCACCTGGCGCCCGGCGCTGTCGGTGACCGGCGTGGACGGCATGCCGCCGTTGGCCTCGGCCGGCAACGTGCTGCGCCCGCATACTGCGGTGAAGCTGTCGCTGCGCCTGCCGCCGACCGCCGACGGCAAGGCCTGCGGTGAGCTGCTGAAGGAAGCCCTGCTGCGCGACCCGCCGAACGGCGCGGAAGTGAAGCTGGACCTGGAAAAGGCCTCCTCGGGCTGGAACGCCCCGGCGATGGCGCCGTGGCTGACCCAGGCGATCGACGAGGCCAGCCAGACCTTCTTCGGCAAGCCGGCGATGTACATGGGCGAAGGCGGCTCGATTCCGTTCATGGGCATGCTGGGCGAGAAGTTCCCCGGCGCGCAGTTCATGATCACCGGCGTGCTCGGCCCGCATTCCAACGCGCACGGCCCGAACGAGTTCCTGCACATCCCGATGGGCAAGCGCGTCACCTCGTGCGTGTCCAAGGTGATCAGCGAGCACTACGCGGCCAGCCTGCGCGGTGAAACCAGCGGTTCGCCGGTGGCCGCCGACAGCGGCACCCGCCACGGCGGCCACGGCTGCTGCTGACAGCGACGATGACGGACGCAGCCTGCCCTTGGTAGGCTGCGTCAATCTTCTGCGGGAAACAGCGCAATGAATGGTCTGTTCGGCAGCACCAGCTGGCTCTACATCATCCTGGTCGGCTTCGTGGTCGGCCTGCTCGGGCGCTTCGTGATGCCCGGCAACAACCGCATGGGCTGCCTGCTGACCATCGTGCTGGGCATCGTCGGCGCACTGGTGGCCGGCTGGTTCGGCCAGTACATGGGCTGGTATGCGCGCGGCGAACCGGCCGGCTTCATCGGCGCGATCCTGGGCGCCATTGCAGTGCTGGCCCTGCTCCGCCTGTTCAGCAGCAAGCGCTGAACGCACTTCCCCCCTTTATTCCCGAGCGCCGCAGGGCGCCGCTTCGACGTACCTGTCCATGAACGATCCTGCTTCCGACCCGCTGCGCGCCGAGCTTCGCCGACAGTGGACCTGCGCCGCGCTGGGCGACCCCGACCTGCACCTGGACCGGGCCTCGGTGGACGCCGGCTTCCGCAGCTACTGGCGCGCCACCAGCGTGCACGGCAGCCATATCGTGATGGATTCGCCGCCAGGGCTGGAGGATGTACGCCCGTGGCTGCGCATGCATGACCTGCTGGAACCCGCCGGCGTGCGCGTACCGCGCGTGCTGGCCCGCGACGAGGAGCAGGGCTTCCTGCTGCTGGAAGATCTCGGCGGCCCGACCCTGGCCCGGCACATCGATGACGCCAACGCCGACGCGTGGTTCGATGCCGCCTTCGCGCAGCTGATCCGCCTACAGCAGATTCCCGTTCCCGAGGGCATGGGGTCGTTCGGCGAGGCCCTGCTGCAGCGCGATGCCGAGCTGTTCGACGAATGGTTCCTACAGCGCCACCTGGGCCTGCAGCTGGACTGCGGTGAGCTTGAAACGCTGCAGCTGGCGCATCGCCGGCTGATGGACAACGCGCTGCAGCAGCCGCAGGTGCTGACCCACCGCGACTTCATGCCGCGCAACCTGATGCCCACCGAACCCGGCCCGGCCGTGCTGGATTTCCAGGACCTGGTACGCGGACCGATTGCCTACGACCCGGTGAGCCTGTTCAAGGATGCGTTCCTGAGCTGGCCGCTGGCGCGCGTGGATGCCTGGCTGGCGCGCTACCACGCGCAGGCGCTGGCGGCAGGCTTGCCGGTGCGGCCGTGGCCGCAGTTCCTGCGCGATGCCGACTGGATGGGCGTGCAGCGCCACCTGAAGATCCTGGGCCTGTTCGTGCGCCTGCGCGACCGCGATGGCAAGGGCCACTATTTCGCCGATGCGCCGCGTTTCATCCGCTACCTGGATGAAGTGCTGCCGCGCCATCCGGAACTGGCCGGGTTGAACACCCTGCTGCAGGAACGGATCAAGCCGGCGATGGCCGCGCTGGCATTGCCGGTGTCCAGCCGCGCATGAAGGCGATCATCTTCAGCGCCGGCAAGGGCGAGCGCATGCGCCCGCTCACGCTCACCACGCCCAAGCCGTTGCTGGTGGCAGGCGGCAAACCGCTGATCGTGTGGCACCTGGAGCGGTTGGCGGCGGCCGGTTTCAGCGAGGTGGTGATCAACACCTCGTGGCTGGGCGACCAGTTCGAACCCGCGCTGGGCAATGGGGATCGGTGGGGCCTGCGCCTGCATTTCATCGATGAAGGCGCGGTGCCGCTGGAGACCGGTGGCGGCATCCTCAATGCGCTGCCACTGCTGGGCGATGCGCCGTTCCTGGTGATCAACGGCGATGTGTGGACCGATGTGGATGTCGCCACGTTGCCACGGCAACCAGAGGGCGATGCGCACCTGGTGCTGGTCGACAACCCGGTGCAGCACCCGCGCGGGGATTTCATCCTGCGCGCGGATGGCACGGTCAGTGATGAAGGCAATGCACCGCGGCTGACGTACGCGGGCGTGGGGGTATTTCGCCCATCGATTCTCGATGGATGGCGCAGCGTGATCCGCAACACCGAAGGCGAAGCTGCAACTCCGCCGCAGTTTGGCCTGGCCCCGCTGATGCGCCACGCGATGGCAAACGGCCGGGTAACCGGGCAGCATCATCGCGGAAAATGGACCGACGTAGGCACGCCGGAACGCCTGGCAGATCTGGACGCAACCCTGCGGTAGGGTTGGATTCCGATCAACCGCCGATACCGCCCATCGGTGCGACAGACGCATGACCACGGCCGAAGCCGCGCGTCATCACAACCGGTGAGACCCTTCTTCCACCACCTGCCGCAGAAACGGCACGGTAATGCGACGCTGCGCGGCGAGCGACTCCCGGTCCAGCCAGTCCAGCAGGCTCACCAGGCTGCCCAGCTCGCGCCCGGTGCGGGTCAGCAGCCACTCGATGGCCGCCTCATCAATCGACAACCCCCGCCGCGCCGCACGCTCGCGCAGCACGGCCGCGCGGCCTTCGTCATCCAGCGGCTGCAGTACCACGCGCACGCACTGCTGCAGGCGCGAGCGCAGGTCCGGCAGCACCAGACCCAGCTGGTCCGGCGCGTGCTGCGCGGTGTACATCAAGGTGATGCCCGCACTGCGCGCGCGGTTATGGAAATCGAACAGCGCCACTTCGTCGTCGCGGTTGCCGGCCACCGCATCCAGCCCATCCAGCGCCACCAGGTCGCGGCCTTCCAGCGATTCCAGCGCAGCGCGGGTACGCCCCACCACCGCCTTCAGCGGCAGGTAGGTCGGCTGGCGCCCGGCCTGTTCGGCCAGCGAGCACATCGCCAGCGCCTGGTGGGTCTTGCCGGTGCCGGCCGCCCCTTCCAGGTACACCCAGTGTGGGTCGTCGCCCACGGCAATGGCGCGCAGCTGCGCCAGCGCACCATCGGGCGCGCCGATGAAGGTTTCCAGTCGCTCGTCCTGCGGGTAACGCAGGGCAAGCGGCAGCTGCGGCACTACGCTCACTTCAGGTCCGGGCCCTTCGGCGCATCGACGATCAGGGTCGGCTTGTCGATGTACGAATCAAGCACGATCGCGGTCTTCTCGCCGGCATACAGTTCGCTCTCGCGATAGCGCAGGTGCGCATAGCGCAGCAGCACGTTGCTCACCGCCGCCACCGGCAGCGCCAGCAGCATGCCCAGGAAGCCGAACAGCTGGCCACCGGCCATCACCGCGAAGATCACCGCCACCGGGTGCAGGCCGATCTTGTCGCCCACGATGCGCGGGGTGAGCACGTAGCTTTCCAGGAGCTGGCCCACGGTGAACACCACGCCGACCAGGATCAGCAGCTTCAGGTCGAAGCCCTGCGCCTGGACCAGCGCGGCCAGCACCGCCATGACGATGCCGGTGGTGGCACCCAGGTACGGAATGAAGCTGATCAGGCCGGCGATCAGGCCGATCAGCAGGCCCAGCTTCAGGCCCACCAGCGACAGGCCGATGGCGTAGATCAGGCCCAGCGCGACCATCACCAGGAACTGGCCGCGGATGAACGCACCCAGCACTTCGTTGGATTCACGCGCCAGCTTGGTGATGGTGCCCACATGGTTGCGCGGAATGGTCGAGGCAACCCGCTCGACCAGCTTGTCCCAGTCGCGCAGGAAATAGAACGCCAGGATCGGCAGCAGCAGGATGTTGACCACCCAGGTCACCATCGCAAAGCCGGAGCGCGACACGTAGCCAAAGAAGGTCTTGGCGAAGCCGCCGGCCTGTTCCCAATGGCTGCGCACCCATTCGATCAGCCGGTCCGGTTCCAGCCACGGCATGATTTCCATGCCGGTCTTCTGCTCGAACCACGGAATGCCCTTCTCCATCAGCCACTGCTGGGCCTGCGGAATGGCCGCGATCAGGGTGGAAATCTGGCGTTCGATCATCGGCACCAGGATCAGCAGCGCGGCGGTGATCACCAGCACCATCGCCACGAACACCAGCACCACGCCGGTGATGCGCGAGCGGCCGTTGGCCTCGATGCGGTCCACCAGCGGGTCGCCCAGCCAGGCCAGCGCCAGGGCCAGCACGAACGGGGTCAGGATCGGGGCCAGCAGCCACACCACCCAACCCACCGCCAGCGCGAACAGGATGTACTTGACGCGGCGCAGGAACTGCGCGATCTCGGCTTCCGGGGTGAGGATCATCGCAGGCGGTACTCGTTGCTGGCGGGCGGCGGCGGGGTGCCCGGGGCCGCGTCTTCGTCGATAGGCACGGGCAGCGGGGCCAGCGGCACGATCACGCCGTTCTCGCCCAGCATGCGGTTCAGCCCGGCCAGGCCGGCGGTCATTTCCAGCGACAGTTCCAGGCGGTTGCCCGAGGCGCGCAGCGGGGTGATGTTGCGCACCACCGGGTTCTCGCGCAGGCCGGCGGCCAGGCGCATGTAGTCCTCGGCGCTGTCCACCCCGGTCACGGCGATGGTGTAGGTGCCGGCCGCGCCGGTGGCCGCACCGGCCTTGGCGTAGCGCTTGACCAGCGCGTCAGCCGCGCCGTCGGCGCCGCTGGACATCGCGCGCCGGGCGTCACTGTCCTTCACGGTCCACTTGTTCAGTTCCTTGCCGCCGTCCACGAACACCCAGTCCGCGACCCAACCGCCGGTGCTGTCGCGGTAGAGCTTGCCGACCAGCTGCATCGGCGGGGCGTAGCGCGAGGAGGCACGGGCCACGGCCGCGGTGTCCTGGCGCAAGATCGAGCCGACCACGGCCTGCTCGGCGGCGCTGCCGGTCGGCAGGCCGAGCTTGAAGCCGCGCTCGATGGCCCGGTTCAGCAACGGCCGGGCCGCATTGGCCTGCTGCACCGTGACCAACCGCGGGCCGGACCCGTCATCGATGGCCAGCCAGACCACCGGCTTGGGCCGCGGCTGCGGCCACAGCGGCAGGCCCAGCGCGGAAATCAGCCCGTCCACGTCGTCCTGGCGGAACCGGGCCACCAGCATGGTGCGGTAGCTGGGGGCGCCGCTGGCCGAGGTGCTCTGGTCCTGGCGGTAGTCATAGCTGGCCACGTAGTTCTTCGCATCGCGCAGGGCCTGCATCACGCCCGGGCGGGACAGCACGCTGCGGTCGCCCGACAGCTTGGTCAGCACGTTGCCCAGCGCGCGGGCCAAGGCCCCGTTGCGGTCGGACTCGCCTTGGCTGTTGACCGGCACTTCGGCCTCGTAGGCCCCGCTGGCCGTGGCCACGTCGCCTTCGGTACGCAGGCCGCTCTGGGCCATCGTGGCCACCGGCAGGCACAGCGCGAGGAACATCATTACAAAGAGGCTGCGGCGCATCAGGACTTCCATTGAGCGTATCCGGGGGGAATTGTTGCCCGAATAGGGCCTGCGCGCCAACGTGGCCTGTTAAAATCCCGCTTTCACCCCAGCGCAGCGCCGACGCCCGTGACCAATTCCCCGTCCAACCCCTCCCCCCTGACCTACCGCGACGCCGGCGTCGACATCGACGCGGGCAATGAACTGGTCGAGCGCATCAAACCGCTGGTGAAGCGCAGCTTCCGGCCCGAGGTGATGGGTGGCCTGGGCGGGTTCGGGGCGCTGTTCGACCTCTCCAGCAAGTACCGTGAGCCGGTGCTGGTGTCGGGTACGGATGGCGTTGGCACGAAGCTGAAGCTGGCACAACAGCTGGGCCGCCACGACACGATCGGCATCGACCTGGTCGCCATGTGCGTGAACGACGTGCTGGTGCAGGGCGCCGAGCCGCTGTTCTTCCTGGACTACTTCGCCACCGGCAAGCTGGACATCGACACCGCCGCGGCGGTCGTGGGCGGCATCGCCAACGGCTGCACCGAGGCCGGCTGCGCGCTGATCGGCGGCGAAACCGCGGAAATGCCCGACATGTATGCCCCGGGTGAGTACGACCTGGCCGGCTTCACCGTGGCCGGCGTGGAAAAGAGCGAGCTGAAGGACGGCGCCAGCGTCGCTGAGGGCGACGTGCTGATCGGCATCGCCTCGTCCGGCCCGCATTCCAATGGCTACTCGCTGGTGCGCCGCATCTATGACCGTGCCGGCCAGCCGGCCGACCTGGAACTGGAAGGCGGGGTCAAGCTGGTCGATGCGCTGATGGCGCCGACCCGCCTGTACGTGAAGCCGATCCTGGCCCTGCTCAAGACTCATGGCGCGGCCATCCACGGCATGGCCCACATCACCGGTGGTGGCCTGACCGAGAACATCATCCGCGTGGTGCCCGACGGCCTGGGCCTGGACATCGATGCCTCGTCCTGGACCCTGCCGCCGGTGTTCCAGTGGCTGCAGAAGGAAGGCGCGGTGGCCGACAGCGAAATGTGGCGCACCTTCAACTGCGGCATCGGCTTCGTGCTGATCGTCGCCGCGGACCAGGTGGCCAGCGTGACCGCCGCCGTCGAGGCCCAGGGCCTGGCGCAGTGGACCATCGGCAAGGTCACCACGGCCGACGGCGCCGAACGCGTGCGGATCGGCTGACCGGCCAAGGAGACCTGCATGGACGCACCGCTCCCTCCCGCCCCTGCGCTGTCACTGGAAGACGCCTCGCACCTGAGGCTGTTGTCGATCTTCCATTACGTCGTGGCCGGCCTGACCGCGCTGTTCTCGCTGTTTCCGCTGATCCATGTGGGCATCGGCATCGCTGCGCTTAGCGGTGCGATGCCCATTGAAAGCAATGGCGGGGCGGCGTCGCCTGATGAAACCCGTCTGTTCGGCTGGCTGTTCATCGTGATCGGCTCGGTGCTGATCCTGTGCGGGCTGACCCTGGCCGGCTTCATGGCGTATGCCGGGCGCTGCCTGGCCCGCCAGCAGCGGCATACGCTGTGCCTGGTCGTGGCCGCCTTGTCGTGCATGTTGATGCCGCTGGGCACGGTGCTGGGCGTGTTCACCCTGATCGTGCTGTTGCGGCCGGCGGTCAAGGCCGCCTTCGACGCTTCCCCCACTGCCCACGCCTGAGGCCTGCCGATGTCTTCCACACCCCCGCCGCTGAACTTCCCGCGCGGCTGGACACCGCACCAGGTCGCCTCGCACCTGCATACGCTGAAGATCCTGTTCTACATCCTGGGCGTGCTGGAACTGCTGCTGGTGCCGATCCTGCTGCTGGGCGCCGCCGGCGGCTACATCAGCGAAAGCAACAGCGCCAACCCCAACGCCCAGCCGGCCCTGCTGGCGGCGATCATGGTCGGCGCCGGCGCCATCTTCGCCGGTCTGGGTACCTTGAACATCCTCGGCGCGCGGCGCATGGCCGAGCGCCGTGCGCACAAGCTGTGCAAGATCGCCGCCGGCGCGGCCTGCCTGGCCGGCGCGCTCGGCATCGCGCTGGGCGTGTATGCCCTGATCGTACTGATGCGCCCGGAAGTGGTGGCCAGCTTCGCTGCCACGGACGGCGCGGTCGCGGCATGACGTCGGCCAGCAGCACCGCGTCAGGAGGGTCGCGCAGCCGCATCGCGGTATTGGCATCCGGTCGTGGCAGCAACCTGCAGGCCATCATCGATGCCATCACGGCCGGCACGCTCGACGCCGAAGTCGTTGCGGTGTTGTCGGACAAGCCGGAGGCCTCGGCACTCCAGAAAGTCGCGCCAGAGCGTCGCTGGGCGCGCTCGCCCAAGGACTTTGCCGACCGCGCCGCCTTCGACGCCGCGATGGGCGACGCGCTGGCCGCCTTCGCGCCGGACTGGGTGGTCTGCGCCGGTTACATGCGCATCCTCGGCGAAGCCTTCGTGCAGCGTTTTGCCGGCCGGCTGGTCAACATCCATCCGTCGCTGCTGCCGCTCTACAAGGGCCTGCACACCCACGCCCGCGCGCTGGAGGCCGGCGATGCCGAAGCCGGCGCCAGCGTGCACTTCGTGGTGCCCGAACTGGACGCCGGCACCGTGCTGGCCCAGGCGCGGGTGCCGGTACTGCCCGGCGATACCGCCGAACAGCTGGCCCAGCGCGTGCTGGCGGTGGAGCACCCGTTGCTGATCGCCAGCCTGCAGTGGCTGGTGGCCGGCCGCGTAACTGAACGCGACGGTCAGCTGGAGGTTGACGGCCACCCCCTGTTCAGTCCCCTGCGCCTAGATTGCGCCGGACAGCTGGCCCCCTGACTGCGGCGCACACGCGCCGCTGACCCGGCCGCTGGCATCCTCCCCTATCCCCCGCATCCGCGCGCGCATGAAAACCACTCTGTCCAAACCGCTGGTGCTGCTCGCCTCCCTGCTGTGCACGATGGCGATCGCGCAGGCGCAGGAACCCACCCCGCCGGAACTGCCGGTGCTGCCGCCACCCAGTACCTGGGAGGCACCCGCGCTGGAGCCGTTCACCGCCACCTACCAGGCCCTGTACAAGGGCAAGGAAGCCGGCGATGCGACCATGCGCGTCACCCACACCGGTGGCGACCAGTGGCGCGTGGACATGCAGGTGGTGGGCCGGCGCGGCTTTGCCAGCGTGCTGGGCCTGAACATTGAACAGAGCACCGTATTCGAGAAGCACGGCGCCACCTATGTGCCGCTGAGCCAGGCGACCGTGCGCAAGGGCCTGTTCATGGGCAAGAAGGTCACCGGCACCTACGACTGGAAGACCGGTACCGCACAGTGGGTGGGCGACCTGAAGAAGGAACGCACCCAGCCGGTTCCGCTGCAGCCGGGCGACCAGAGCGCACTGCTGCTGAATCTTGCGATCATGCGCGATGCGCGCCCGGGCGGGCAGATGCATTACCGTTATGCGGACATGGGCAGGGTGCGCCAGCATGACTACCAGGCCGCACCGGACACCGAGAACGTCGAGGTCGGCGAGCTTTCCTACAACGCGCTGCGGGTGTATCGCACCAACGGCGGCAACGATGAAACCATCCTCTGGATCGCCAACGGGGTTCCCACCCCGGTGCGCATCCTGCAACGCGAAGACGGTCAGGATCGGATCGACCTGCGCCTGATCGAATACCAAGGAGTTTGAGCATGAGCATTCCGACCCGCCCCCTGTCCTGGATCGCAGCCGGCGCGCTGGCCGTAGCGAGCCTGCCGGCCATGGCTCTGCAGCCATTTACCGCCGAGTACCAGGCCAACTACATGGGCATGCAGGCGCCCGGCAAGATGACCCTCAAGCAGGTCGACGGCAACAAGTGGCAGTACAGCCTGGATGTCAGCAACCAATTGGCGACCCTGAGCCAGAACACCACGTTCGAGGAAGCCAATGGCGCCCTGCGCCCGCTCAGCAGCCGGGATCGTTCGATGGTGCTGGTCAAGAAGCGCAACGTGGAAGCCAACTATGACTGGTCGAAGAAGCAGGCTACCTGGACGGGCGACATCAAGCCGGACCGTGCCGGACCGGTCGCGCTGAAGGTGGGTGACATGGACGCGCTGCTGATCAACCTGGCCATTGCCCGTGATTTCGCCGCAGGCAAGCCGCTGACCTACCGCATGGTCGACGAAGGCCGGATCAAGCCGATGACCTACAAGGTGTCGGGCACCGAGAACGTGACCGTGGGCGGAAAGACCTACAACGCCACCAAGGTGACCCGTGTGGACGGCAACAAGGAACAGATTGCCTGGGTGACCAAGGACATGCCGGTGCCGGTACGGCTGCTGCAGCGCGAAGGCGGCAAGGACGCGCTGGACCTGACCATCAAATCGTTCAAGTGATTGCGCGGGTACCGACCAACGGTCGGTACCTACCACCGGCATTGAGACATGCCGGCGGCATCGCCGGTAGGTAACGACCGTTGGTCGATACAAAAAAACGCCCGCGACTGCGGGCGTTTTTTATTTCGCCGGTGTTTCGGCCTGGAACACCGTCTTGCAGTCCACGCGGATCTGCTCGCCGGTCTTGCGCCAGTAGAACGAACGGCAATGGCGGTTGCCTTCCACGGTGGTGGTCACCCCGACCGCGTAGAACGCCTGCAGCACCTCGGTGCGGCTGACCGTGCCATCGCCGTTCCAGTCCATGTCCTGCTGTTCCAGGCCCTGGGTGATGGCGATATCGGCATACCAGGCATAGCCCAGCCAGCCCAGCACCACCAGCACGAGGATCAGCAGCGCCTTGCGGCGGCGGGTGAACTGGCCGCGCAGGATCATGCGATGCGCCGGATGGTGGCGCCCAGCGACGACAGCTTCTCTTCGATGTTCTCGTAGCCGCGGTCCAGGTGGTAGATGCGGTCGATGGTGGTGTCACCGTCGGCCATCAGCCCGGCCAGGATCAGCGAGGCCGACGCGCGCAGGTCGGTGGCCATCACCGGCGCGCCGCTGAGCTGTTCGGCACCGCGCACGATCGCGGTATGGCCTTCCACCTGGATGTCCGCGCCCAGGCGCAGCAGTTCGTTGACGTGCATGAAACGGTTTTCGAAGATCGTTTCGTTGATCACGCCCACGCCATCGGCCACGCAGTTGAGCGCCATGAACTGCGCCTGCATGTCGGTCGGGAACGCCGGGTACGGCGCGGTGGTCAGGTTGACCGCGCGCGGGCGCTTGCCCTGCATGTCCAGGGTGATGCTGTCGTCGGTGGTGTCGATCTTCGCACCGGCTTCGACCAGCTTGGCCAGCACCGCGTCCATCGTGTTCGGGCGGGCACGGTTGACCGTGACCTTGCCGCCGGTCATCGCCGCAGCCACCAGGAAGGTGCCGGTTTCGATGCGGTCGGGCAGCACTTCATGGCGGCCACCGGACAGGCGCTCGACGCCTTCGATCACCAGCCGGGCGGTGCCCAGGCCTTCGATCTTCGCGCCCAGCGCGATCAGGCAGTGCGCCAGGTCGGTGACTTCCGGCTCCATCGCCGCGTTGTCCAGCACCGTGGTGCCTTCGGCCAGCACGGCGGCCATCAGCACGTTCTCGGTGCCGGTCACGCTGACCATGTCGAAGGTGAAGTGCGCGCCCTTCAGGCGCTTGGCGTGCGCCTTGATGAAGCCGTTCTCGACCACGATCTCCGCACCCAGCGCCTGCAGGCCCTTGATGTGCTGGTCAACCGGGCGCGAGCCGATCGCGCAGCCGCCGGGCAGCGACACTTCGGCCGCGCCGAAGCGGGCCAGCAGCGGGCCCAGCACCAGGATCGAGGCGCGCATGGTGCGCACCAGCTCATACGGGGCCACATGCTGGTTGACCGGGCGCGGGTCGACCACGATCGCGCTGCCGCGCGACAGCGTGCCCTGGTCGATGGTGACCTTGGCCCCCAGCTCGCTGAGCAGCTTCACCGTGGTCACCACGTCATGCAGGTGCGGCACGTTGGTGATTTCCACCGGCGCATCGGCCAGCAGGGTCGCGCACAGGATGGGGAGGACGGCGTTCTTGGCGCCGGAAATGTTCACTTCACCGTGCAGCGGCTTGCCGCCGGTCACTACGATCTTGGCCATGGAGTCTACTTGGGGTGTGGTAGCGCCGACCGTTGGTCGGCTGGATGGTCGAAGGCAACGGGTACTTCGGCGATCAACCGGCCACTTCGGCCGGGGTCACCGTCTTCAGCGCCAAGGCGTGGATCGCCCCGCCCATGAGATCGCCCAGGGTGGCATAGACCATCCGGTGGCGCGCCAGCGGCATTTTGCCGGCAAAGGCGTCGCACACCACGGTGGCCTCGAAATGCACGCCGTCATCGCCCTGCACGTCCGCGCGGGCGCCCGGCAGGCCGTCTTCTATCAATTTGCGGATGGTCTCGGCGTCCAACGGGCTTTCCTAATAAAATGTGCGCTCATTCTACTCTTCCGCGTGGCGCCCGCATGGCTGTATCGCCCCTGCCCCCCTCATCGGCCGACCCGGCCGCGCTGGTTGCCAGCGGCCGCCGCGTGTTCGAGATCGAGCGCGATGCCCTTGCCGCAGTAGCCGAACGCCTGGGCGAGGGGTTCAGCCAGGCCTGCCAGCTGGTGCTGGAAAGTCGCGGCCGGGTGGTCGCCACGGGCATGGGCAAGTCCGGCCACGTGGCCCGCAAGATCGCCGCCACGCTCGCCTCCACCGGCACCCCGGCGTTTTACGTGCACCCCGGTGAGGCCGGCCACGGCGACCTGGGCATGATCACCGAGGCCGATGTGGTGCTGGCCCTGTCCTATTCGGGCGAATCGGACGAAGTGCTGATGCTGCTGCCGGTGCTCAAGCGCCAGGGCAACCGGCTGATCGCCATGACCGGCCGCCCCGGATCGTCGCTGGCGCTGGCCGCCGACGTGCACCTGGACGTGAGCGTGCCGGCCGAAGCCTGCCCGCTGGCCCTGGCCCCGACCTCCAGCACCACCGCCTCGCTGGCGATGGGCGATGCGCTGGCGGTGGCCCTGCTGGACGCGCGCGGCTTCACCGCCGACGATTTCGCCCGCTCGCACCCGGCCGGCAGCCTGGGCCGGCGCCTGCTGCTGCACATCACGGATGTGATGCACAGCGGCGACGAGCTGCCCCAGGTGGGCGAGAACGCCAGCCTGAGCGAGGCGCTGGTGGAAATGAGCCGCAAGCGGCTCGGCATGACCGCCGTGGTCGATGCCGGCCAGCGCCTGGTGGGTCTGTTCACCGACGGCGACCTGCGCCGCGCCCTGGACAGCGACCTGGATGTGCGCAGCGCGCGCATCGTCGACGTAATGACCCGCACCCCGCGTACCATCGGCGCCGACCAGCTGGCCGTGGAAGCGGCCCGGGTCATGGAAACCCAGCAGATCAACGGCCTGATCGTGGTCGATGGCGAGGGCCGCGCGGTTGGCGCCCTCAATATTCATGACCTGTTGCGGGCCCGGGTGGTTTAAACCACAGTGACACTCCTCCATTCAGCTGACCTGCGCTCCTGATGCCCTACTCCCCGCTGCCCGGTTTCCCGTCCCACCTGCATGCCGTTGCCGGCCGTATCCGGCTGGCCTGTTTCGACGTGGACGGCACACTCACCGACGGTCGGCTCTACTACGACCGTGATGGCAACGAGAGCAAGGCGTATTACGTGCAGGACGGACTTGGCCTGAAACTGCTGCAGCAGCACGGCATCCACCCCGTGTTGATCACCGCGCGCAACAGCCTGTCGGCGCAGAAGCGCGGCGCCGACCTGGGTATCGACACCCAGATCGCGGTCGGCGACAAGCTGGCCAGCGTGCGCGCCCTGTGCGACCAGCACGGCATCGGCCTGGACCAGGTGGCCTTCATGGGCGATGACCTGCCCGACCTGGCCCCGCTGTGCGCGGTCGGGCTGGCGGTGGCGCCGGCCAATGCCCATCACTGGATCGCCGAGCGCGTGCACTGGCAGACCCGCGCCGATGGCGGCCGTGGTGCCGCACGCGAGCTGTGTGACGTGCTGCTGGCCGCGCAGGGCCACGTGGATGCTGTCCTGGCGAGGTTCGGCGCATGAACTGGCGTACCGCACTGGGTGGCCTGCTGCTGGTGGCCGCGTTGTTCAGCGGCTGGTCCCTGCTGCGCGATCGCGACAAGGCCGAGATCGTCGCGGGCGACGATGCCAGCAAGGACTATGTGCTTCACGATTTCCAGATCATCGCGCTGGACGAGCAGGGCCGCGAATCGACCACCCTGCGCGCACCGCTGCTGGAACGCACCCGCAGCGACGAGACCATGACCATCCAGACCCCGCTGTTCCTGCTGCCCGACCGCGACGGCAACCACTGGGAACTGCGCAGCGACACCGGCTGGGTCAGCGCCACCGGCGACAAGCTGCGGCTGACCGGCAACGTCAGCGGCGACAGCCCGCGGGTGCCCAGCATTCCCCCGACCACGTTCCGAACCGAGCAGCTGGACGTGTTCCCGAACGAAAACCGCGCCACCTCTGATGGACTGGTGACCCTGACCCGACCGGGCATGACCCAGTCCGGCGTCGGCTTCGCGCTGAACTCCAGTGACAAGACCTACCAGTTCCTG
The DNA here is from genome assembly GCF_019091045.1 of Stenotrophomonas sp. GbtcB23. NCBI lineage: Bacteria > Pseudomonadati > Pseudomonadota > Gammaproteobacteria > Lysobacterales > Lysobacteraceae > Stenotrophomonas > Stenotrophomonas sp. GbtcB23. The sequence continues at coordinate 33,120 of NZ_JAGXKC010000022.1, forward strand.
AGCCAGGTCAAGAGCCGTTACACGCCCCGTCAGTGATGCGCCACCACACTTCAACAACGGCCTTGGCCGTTTCCCCGAATCCGGCAGGAAAGCCCCACGTCATGAAAACCCTCCACGCTGTTGCCCTAGCCCTCAGCCTGATGGTGCCCGCCGTCGGCGTGCAGGCCAAGACCTCCGACCGCAACCAGGAAATGACCATCGACGCCGGGGCACAGTCCGGAACGCTGGTCGGCGATGGCGTCACCACCCTGTCGGGCGGCGTCACCATCACCCAGGGCACGCTCGACATCCGCTCCGCCCAGGCCGACATCCACATGAAGGACGGTGAAGCGGTGCGTGCGGTGTTCACCGGCAAGCAGGCCAAGATGAAACAGCAGCTCGATGACGGCACCTGGATGGAAGCCCAGGCCGACAAGATCGACTACGACATCAAGAAGGAAATCATCGTGCTCACCGGCAACTACACGGTCAAGAGCGCGCAGGGCACCAATTCGGGTGGCACGATGACCTACAACACCGCCACCGGCCAGATGAACAGCGGCGGCGACGGACAGCGCGTGCGCACGGTCATCCCACCCAAGAACAAGGGTGCCGCCCCGGCCGCCAAGCCGGCGGCCGCCCCGGCCAAGGCCACCGTCCCCACCGCCGGGAGCAAGAAGTAATGCTCGTCGCCAAAGGTCTGCGCAAGCGCTACAAGCAGCGCGAAGTGGTGAAGGAATTCGGGCTGACCCTGGACGCCGGTGAAGTGGTCGGCCTGCTCGGCCCCAACGGTGCCGGCAAGACCACCTGCTTCTACATGATCGTGGGCCTGGTCGAGGCCGACGCCGGCAGCATCGTGCTGGACGGCAAGGACATCACCGCCGACCCCATGTACACCCGCGCCAAGCAGGGCGTGGGCTATCTGCCCCAGGAACCGTCGGTGTTCCGCAAGCTCACCGTGGCCGACAACCTGCGCCTGGTGCTGGAACTGCGCGAGGACCTGGACAAGGCCGGCCGCGAGAAGGAGCTGAATTCGCTGCTGGACGAGCTGCAGATCAACCACGTGGCCGACCAGCTGGGCGCCAGCCTGTCCGGCGGTGAGCGCCGCCGCTGCGAAATCGCCCGTGCGCTGGCCGCCAAGCCGCGCCTGATCCTGCTCGACGAGCCGTTCGCCGGCGTCGACCCGATCTCGGTCGGCGAAATCCAGCGCATCGTGCTGCACCTCAAGCAGCGTGGCATCGGGGTACTGATCACCGACCACAATGTGCGCGAAACCTTGGGAATCTGCGACCGCGCGTATATCCTCAACGAAGGCAGCGTACTGGCGCAGGGGGCACCAGACGCGATCCTGGAAAACGCAGACGTCCGCCGCGTGTACCTTGGAGAGACCTTCAAGCTCTGACCGCCGGCCGCTGCAGCGCCTTCCCTCCGTTCGGCACAGGCATGAAAGCACGGCTGCAGACATCGCTGGGACAACAACTGGTCATGACGCCGCAGCTGCGTCAGGCCATCAAGCTGTTGCAGATGTCCAGCGCCGAACTGGAGCTGGAGATCGCCGAGGCGGTGGAAACCAACCCGCTGCTGGACTGGGCCGAGAACGCCGAACCCACCCTGGATGCCGCGCCGGACAGCGATGAGCGACCGCCCGAAGTGGCCGAACGCGACAATGGCGGCGACGGCGATTCGGCCCCCTCCGGCGCCGATGACTGGGCCCCCGGCGAAGGCGACTGGAGCAGCGGCAGCAGCGGCGGCTCGTTCGACGATGACGACAACGGCAGCGCCGCCGAGCGCGTGGCCGAGACCGAAAGCCTGGCCGACCACCTGCTGTGGCAGCTGCATCTGTCCCACCTGTCCCGCCGCGACCGCAGCATCGGCGCAGCGCTGATCGACGCGTTCGAGGACGACGGTTACCTGCGCGAACCGCTGTCGGCCATCGCCGAAACCCTGCTCCCGGCCATTCACGCCGATGAAGCGGAGATCCTCACCGTGCTGCACCAGATCCAGCGCTTCGACCCGATCGGGGTCGGCGCGCGCAGCCTGGGCGAATGCCTGCAGCTGCAGCTGGACGTGCTGGACCCGCAGACCCCCGGCCTGGCCCTGGCCCGGCGCATTGCCGACGGCCCGCTGGAGCGCCTGCCGCGCAGCGGCGTGGCCGGCATTGCCCATGAACTGCGCGAGCCGGTGGAGGCGGTGGACACCGCCGTGCAGCTGCTGCGCTCGCTGGACCCGCGCCCGGGCACCCAGATCGGCGAACTGGCCCACGACAGCTACGTGGTGCCCGACTGCGTGGTCTGGCGCCAGAACGGCAGCTGGCGGGCCGCCCTGGCCGGCCATGCCGGGCCCAAGGTGGTCATCCACCGCGGCTATGAACAGATGATCCGCCGCTGTGGCGAAAGCGACGCCGGCTACCTGCGCAGCCACCTGCAGGAGGCGCGCTGGCTGCTCAAGGGCCTGGAGGCTCGTGGCGAGACCCTGCTGCGGGTCATGCGCTGCCTGCTGCAGCAGCAGGCCGCCTTCCTCGAGTTCGGCGCCCAGGCCCTGCGCCCGCTGACCCTGCGCGAGGTGGCCGGCGAACTCGGCCTGCATGAATCCACCATTTCCCGGGCCATTGCCCGCAAATACGTGCGCACCCCGCGCGGCACCCTGGCGCTGCGCGCCTTCTTCGCCTCGGGGATCGACACCGACAGCGGCGGCGAGGCCTCCAGCACCGCCATCCAGGCCATGATCCGACGCCTGATCGACGACGAGAACCCGCGCAAGCCGCTTTCTGACGCCAAGCTGGCTGACCTGCTCAAGACCTCGGGAATACCGGTGGCGCGCCGCACCGTGGCGAAGTATCGTGAAGCCATGAACATTTCCGCCTCGCACGAACGAGTACGCATCGCCTGACGCTCACACGCCTGGCGGCAAGGTTCATTGGCTCATCCGAACAAAGGAGAAACCCGATGCGCATCGAAACGTTTGGCAAAGATGTCGAAGTCACCCCGGCCCTGCATTCCTACGTAGAGGAGAAGCTGGCACGGATCGGCAAGCACTTCGATCAGCATTGCGACGCGCGGGTCACACTGAAGCTTCAGAAGCCCGACCACCACGTCGACGCCAGCGTGAACATCCCCGGCCAGACCCTCCACGCCGAAGCCAACGGCCAGACCATGTATGCGGCCATCGATGTGCTCGCCGACAAGCTGGACCGGCTGGTGATCAAGCACAAGGAGAAAAAGCACCAGCACGCCCCGGTTCCGGCTCCCTTGGGCGACAATGACGCCTGACGCCCCCGCTCCCCCCTTTCCATGCCTTTGAATGATCTACTGGCGGCCGTGCGCACCCAGGTGCTGCCGGCCGCTGATCGTGACAGTGTGCTCAAGGCAGCCGCCCGGCTGCTGGCCTGCCGCGAAGCCAACGCCGAGCTGCTCTACACGAACCTGCGCGAGCGCGAGACCCTGGGCAGCACCGCCATCGGCCACGGCATCGCCATTCCCCACGGCCGCGCCCCGCTGCTGGAACGCCCCCGCGGGGCGCTGTTGCGGCTGGAGACCCCGGTGGACTTCGGCGGCGGCGATGAACCGGTGGACCTGGTGTTCGCCATCGCCGTGCCCAGCCACTACACCCATCAACACCTGATGCTGCTGTCCGAGCTGGCCGAGCTGTTTTCCGAGCCGGCCATCCGCCAGGCGCTGCGCGAAGCGCGCGATGCGGCGGCACTGCGCCAGGTGATCGAATTTCCCCCGCCGGCGAGCGCCGCATGAATACCAGCATCACCGCGCGTGAACTGTTCGAGCAGCAGCGTGACCGCCTGAGCCTGCGCTGGGTGGCCGGGCAGAAGGGCGAGCGGCGCGAGCTGGAGGCCGGCAACACCGTTTCGCGGCGCCCGTCGCTGGCCGGCTACCTCAACGCCATCTACCCCAACAAAGTGCAGATCCTGGGCACCGAAGAGCTGTCCTGGCTGGATTCGCTGGATTCGCGCCAGCGCTGGGAAACCATCGAGCGGATCATGCAGTCGCACCCGCTGGCGCTGGTGATCACCCGCAACCAGCCCTGCCCGGAAGACCTGCGCGCGGCGGCCGATGAATCGCAGACCCCGCTGTGGATCTCGCCCAAGCGCGGCCACGAGCTGCTCAACCACCTCTCCTACCACCTAGCCCGGACCCTGGCGCCGCGGGTGATCCTGCATGGCGTATTCATGGAGATCTACTCCATCGGCGTGCTGATCACCGGCGAAGCCGGTTCGGGCAAGAGCGAACTGGCGCTGGAACTGCTCAGCCGCGGCCACCGCCTGGTGGCCGACGATGCGCCCGAGTTCACCCAGATCGCCCCGGACGTGCTCGACGGCACCTGCCCCGAGCTGCTGCAGGACCTGCTGGAGGTGCGCGGGCTGGGCGTGCTCAATGTGCGCGAGATGTTCGGTGACACGGCGGTAAAGAAGAACAAGTACCTTCGGCTCATCGTGCACCTGACCAAGCCCATGACCGAACCCACGCCCCATGGTTACGAGCGCCTGACCGGCGATTCCGGCACCCGCCACGTGCTGGACCTGGACGTGCCGCTGATCACCCTGCCGGTGATGCCCGGCCGCAACCTGTCGGTGCTGACCGAGGCGGCCACCCGACTGCACATCCTGCGCACCAAGGGCATCGACCCGGCCGCGATGTTCATCGCCCGCCACAGCAACCTGCTGGAACGCCGTACCCCATGAACGCCGCCGCCGAACCCACCGCCGCCACCCTGATCATCGTCAGCGGGCTGTCCGGCTCCGGCAAGACGGTGGCGCTCAAGACCTTCGAAGATCTCGACTACTACTGCTCGGACAACCTGCCGATCAACCTGCTGCCCGACTTCGTGCGCAGCCTGCTGGCCGGCCACGATGCCGACGCCCCGCGCCGCCTGGCCGTGGGCATCGACGTACGCGGCCAGAGCGACCTGAGCCAGCTGTCGCACTGGCGCGAAGACGCCCAGGCGGCCGGGCTGGACGCGCAGCTGCTGTTCTTCGATGCCACCGATGAAGCCCTGCTCAAGCGCTACGCCGACACCCGCCGCCGACACCCGCTGAGCCAGCTGGGCCTGTCGCTGCCCGAAGCGATCGCGCGCGAGCGCGAACTGACCGCCCCGCTGCGCCGCGCCGCCGACGCGGTGATCGACACCACCACCCTCAACGTGCACCAGCTGCGCCGCAAGGTGGTGACCGAGTTCGCGCTCAGCCACGGCAACAAGCTCTCGCTGCTGTTCGAATCGTTCGCCTACAAGCGCGGCGTCCCGGCCGAGGCCGACTTCGTGTTCGACGCCCGGGTACTGCCCAACCCGCACTGGAACCCGGAGCTGCGGCCGATGTCCGGGCGCGAAGCACCGGTGCGCGAGTACCTGGACAGCCAGCCGGACGTGCAGAAGTACGTGGACCAGCTGATCGACTTCCTGGATACCTGGCTGCCCCGCCTGGGCAACGACACCCGCAGCTATGTCACCGTGGCCTTCGGCTGCACCGGCGGCAAGCACCGCTCTGTGTACCTGGCCGAACGACTGGCCCGGCATGCGCGCGACCAGGGCTGGCCGGAAGTGGCTACGTTCCACCGCGAACTGGATTGATCAAAGCCAACGGACCAACGGTCCGTTGCTACCGTGGTGTATCCCCAATTCATGTTGGGATGTTAACGTTCGACAATGACCTGTGGCATTCTCCTTGTAACGCATCCCGGCGTCGGCACGTCCCTGCTGGACGTGGCGACCCGACTCCTGCGGCACCTGCCGCTGAAGACCGAAGCTTTCGAAGTACCGTTCGACGCAGACATGGATGCCCTGCTCCCGCTTGCCTCGGCCGCCCTGCGGCGCGTGGACAGCGGTGAGGGCGTTTTGATCCTGACCGATCTGTATGGCGCCAGCCCGAGCAATCTGGCAGCGCAGCTGGCCCGCCTGGGCACCCCGGCACGCCGGGTCTCGGCGCTGAGCCTGCCGATGTTGTTGCGAGTGATGAATTATCCGGAACAGGGACTGGATCAACTGCCCGCCACTGCGGCGGCGGGCACTCGCAATGGAGCGATTGTCGACGATGCTTGAACGTGAACTCACCGTATCCAACCGCCTGGGCCTGCACGCCCGCGCCACTGCAAAGCTGGTGCAGGTGCTGGCGCCCTTCCGCTGCAACGTGACCATGGCCGCCAAAGGCCGTGAGATCAACGCCAAGAGCATCATGGGCGTGATGCTGCTGGCCGCCGGCCAGGGCACCCCGGTCACCGTGCGCATCGACGGCGAAGACGAAGCGGCTGCCATGGACGAAGTGGTGGCCCTGTTCGAGCGACGCTTCGACGAGGACAGCTGAGCATGCCGGGGCCACCGTCGCGACCGGGTTCCAGCACACCGGCACGGACCGCGTCCGGTGCCCTGCTGCTGGCCGGACACGGGGCCTCGCGTGGCAATGCCCTCGGCCGCGCCCGGGTGCGCCTGCCGCATGCCCTGGAAGTCGCCGAACAGCGCATCGCCCCGGCCCAGGTGGCGGCCGAACTGCAGCGCCTGCACCTGGCGGTGGACGCGGCCCGCGCCGAAATGCACGACCTGCGCCAGCGGCTGCAGGGTGCACTGAACCAGGAAGTGGGCGAATTCCTCGACCTGCACGCGCTGCTGCTGGACGACCCCGAACTGCTGTTCGGCCTGGACGAGCTGATCCGCAGCGGCCCGTACAGCGCCGGGTATGCGCTGCGCGTGCAGCGCGACCGCCTGGCCAAGGTCTTCGATGGCATGGACGATGCCTACCTGAAGAGCCGCATGGACGACCTGGACCATGTGATCGGCCGCATCCATGCCTTCCTGCAGAAACGCCCGCCGGACGTGAAGGGGCTGGCCGGTGAAATCCTGGTCTGCGACAACATCGCGCCTTCCGAGCTGGCCCAGCTGCAGGCGCATGGCGTGGTCGGCATCGTCACCGCCGCGGGCAGCGCACTCTCGCACAGCGCGATCCTGGCGCGCAGCCTGCACCTGCCGCTGATCGTCAACGTTCCCAACCTGCTGCAGAAGATTTCCGACGGAGACGTGCTGGGCATCGACGGCAGCACCGGCCAGATCACCGTCAACCCGCTGCCGCCGGACCTGCGCGATTACCGCGCCCGCCTGCGCGACCAGGCCCGCGAGCAGCGCGAGCTGGGCCGCCTGCGCAGCAAGCCCAGCCGCACCCGCGACAAGGTGGAGATCGCGCTGCTGGCCAACGCCGAATCGCGCGAAGACGTTACCGAGGCGCATGCGCTGGGCGCGCACGGGCTGGGCCTGTACCGCACCGAATTCCTGTTCCTGCAGCGCGATGAGCTGCCCGACGAACAGGAGCAGTTCGAAACCTACCGCGATGCGGCGCTCGGCATGAGCGGGCGACCGGTGACCATCCGCACCCTGGACCTGGGCGCGGACAAGGCCGACCGCACCGGCCTGACCCTGAGCAACGAAGAAAACCCCGCACTGGGCCTGCGTGGCGTGCGCCTGTCGCTGGCCCGGCCGAAGGTGGCCGATACCCAGCTGCGCGCGATCCTGCGGGCGTCGGCCTACGGCAAGCTGCGCATCCTGCTGCCGATGGTCAGCACCCGCGAGGAGCTGCTGGCGGTGCGCCGGCGCTTGAACAAGCAGGCCGAGCTGCTGCGCGCCGAGGGCCACGAAGTGGCCGAGCACATCCCGTTCGGGGCGATGATCGAAGTACCGGCTGCGGCGATCGCGCTGGAAAGCTTCATCGACCTGGTCGACTTCCTGTCGATCGGCACCAACGACCTGGTGCAGTACCTGCTTGCCGCCGACCGCAACAATGAAGCGGTGGGCGAGCTGTACTCGCCGCTGCACCCGGCGGTGCTGCGCCTGCTGGCGCACATCCTGCGCACCGGCCGCGAACACGAGGTGCCGGTGGCGGTGTGCGGCGAGATCGCCGGCGACCCGCGCATGACCCGCATGCTGCTCGCGCTCGGCCTGACCGAGTTCAGCCTGCACCCCGGCACGCTGCTGGAGGTGCGGCGCGCGGTGCGCGACAGCGATCTGTCCGAACTGCAGGCCGCAGCACCAAAGCTGCTGGCCGCACGCGACCGGCGCAGCATCGAGCGCTGGATCGACACAAACCAATGAACAGCCCGGTAGGTCACGACCGTTGGTCGTGACGCGCTGACCTACCGGTTTGTCATGCATCCAAGCGATAATGACGCGGTGACCACCCCCTCTGCCGCATCCTGTCCGGGATAGCGGCCTTTTTTCTTTTGCCGCGGGAGCTGTGCATGGCCGAAGCCGTACGCCACGACAAGACGGCGCGCCAGTTGCGACTGTTGTCCGATGCACTGGACAGCGGGCGGCTGGGTCCGGTGCGCCGGCTGGTCAATACGCTGGCGCCGGCCGAGATCGGCAACCTGCTGGAATCGCTGCCGCCGGGCAAGCGCGAAGTGGTGTGGGGGCTGGTCGACCCGGAAGACGATGGCGAGGTGCTGGTCCACGTCGGCGAGGAAGTGCGCGAAAGCCTGCTGGCCGACATGGACCCGGACGAAATCATCGCCGCGGTCGAAGACTTGGACATCGATGACCTGGCCGACCTGGTCGAAGACCTGCCCGATACGGTCATCGACGAAGTGCTCAAGTCGATGGACCGCGAGAACCGCGAGCGGCTCGAGCAGGTCCTGTCCTACCCCGAGGACAGCGCCGGCCGCCTGATGAACCCGGACGTGGTGACCGTGCGCGCCGACGTCAACGTGGACGTGGTGCTGCGCTACCTCCGCCTGCGCGGCGAACTGCCCGACCACACCGACCACCTGTTCGTGGTCAGCCGCCGCCACCAGTACCTGGGCCGGCTGTCGCTGGCCTCGCTGGTGACCCACGAGGACAGCACCCCGATCAACCGCCTGATCGACGACGAGCAGCCGGCGATCGACGTCGGCGAAAGCGCCGACGAAGTGGCCCGGCAGTTCTCCGACCATGACTGGGTGTCGGCGCCGGTGGTGGACGACAACAACATCCTGCTCGGCCGCATCACCATCGATGACGTGGTCGACATCATCCGTTCGCAGGCCGAGCACCAGGCCTTGGGCGCGGCCGGCCTGGACGAAGAAGAAGACCTGTTCTCCCCGATCAAGCGCGCCGTGCGCGGCCGCGTGGTGTGGCTGGGCATCAACCTGTGCACCGCGTTCCTGGCGGCCACGGTGATCGGCCAGTTCGAGCTGACCCTGCAGAAGGTGGTTGCGCTGGCGGTGCTGATGCCGATCGTGGCCGGCGTCGGCGGCAACGCGGCGGTGCAGGTGCTGACCCTGATGGTGCGCGGCATCGCGCTGGGCCAGGTGGGCCAGAGCAACGCGCGCATCCTGCTGTGGAAGGAATCGCGGGTGGCGCTGATCAACGGCACCCTGATCGGCACCGTGGTCGGCATCATCGCCTACCTGTGGTTCCACAGCTTCCTGCTGTCGCTGGTGATCACCCTGGCGCTGATCATCAACTTCTGTGCCGCGGCGCTGGCGGGCGTGCTGCTGCCGCTGCTGCTCAAGCGCATGAACGTTGACCCGGCCGTGGCCGGCACCGTGGTGGTGACCGCCGTCACCGACGTCATGGGCTTCTTCAGCTTCCTGGGCCTGGCCACCCTGATCCTGCTGCACTGACCGGTTCACCGACATGGCCCTGACTCTCGACAACTACTTCGTCCCCGGCTGGCGCGACCAGACCCACACCTGCCCCGCCTGCGAATGGAAGGGGACCTCGCGCGAGATGAGCATGGAATTGCACGAGGACGAGGCCGAGTTCGATTGCCCCCAGTGCGAGAACCCCATCCTGCTGGTGGTCCACCCCAGCCTGGCCCAGGTGCAGGCCGCCGCCGCCGACGGCCACCCGGAGGCGATCGAACAGCTGGAGATCCTGGCTTCGGTACCGCGCGCGGACTGATGCACTGCAAGATGCCTGCGCCGACGTCCGCGCCTAGACTGAAAACGATTTCAGCCGAGGAAAGACAATGGCACGACAGCGCGCGGCGTGGTGGATGTGGGTGGTGGCGGTGCTCGTCATGAGCGGCTGTGCCACGACCCGCGTTGCGGACAAGGGGCACTTCGTTGAGCGCAGCGTCACCGTGGACGGGCGGGTGTCGCGCTACCAGGTATTCGTGCCGCGCGATGCCAAGGCGCAGCGCGGCGCGTTGCCAGTGGTGTTGTTCCTGCATGGATCGGGCGAGCGTGGCAGTGACGGCCATCGCCAGACCACCGCCGGGCTGGGCCCGCACCTGCGCGACCACGCGCGCGACTTCCCGGCACTGGTAGTGTTGCCGCAGGCACCGGAAGACCAGGAATGGTCGGGCATCAACAACCGCATCGCGCTGGCCGCGCTGGATGCCACCATCGCCGAATTCGGTGCCGATCCTGCGCGGCAGTATCTCACCGGCATGTCGATGGGCGGCTACGGCAGCTGGAACATCGCGCTGGAACACCCGGACCGTTTCGCCGCGATCGTGCCGGTGTGCGGCGCGGTGCTGGCGCCGCGCGCAGTGCGGGCGTCATTGTTCGTGGAGTCCGTGGCGGACGAAGCCGATCCCTATGCTGCCATCGCCGAGCGCCTCAAGGCCACGCCGATCTGGATGTTCCATGGGGCACTGGACGATGTGGTGCTGCCCGCCGACGACAGGAAATTGAAGGCCGCGTTCGATGCCGCCGGCGCCGACGACGTGCGCTATACCGAGTACCCGCAGGGCAACCACAACGCGTGGGATGCGACGTATGCGGATGCGGCGATGTGGGATTGGCTGTTCGCGCAGCGGCGGTAGCGCCGGCCGTTGGCCGGCTGCTTTTCGATCCGGGTCATGGACGTCTGGTGGGTGGCTTCGGATCGTATAAACGCCGGACGAAACGCGGGGGCCGTGTGTTTCCGCCTTTGGATACTTGGGCCGCGCTGCGCGCGGTTTCCGGCCAACGGCCGGGGCTACGAATTTTTATGGGCCCATTGGGATTGGGGTCAATCGACCGTGGGCTTCGGATCGTGTAAACGCCGGACGGATGATCGGTGGCGGTGGTGATACCGCCTTCGGATGCTTGGGCCGCGCTGCGCGCGGTTTCCGGCCAACGGCAGGGGCTACGAATTTTTATGGGCCCATTAGGATTGGGGTCAATCGACCGTGGGCTTCGGATCGTGTAAACGCCGGACGGATGATCGGTGGCGGTGGTGATGCCGCCTTCGGATGCTTGGGCCGCGCTGCGCGCGGTGTCCGGCCAACGGCCGGGGCTACGAATTTTATGGGCCCATTAGGATTGGGGTCAATCGACCGTGGGCTTCGGATCGTGTAAACGCCGGACGGATGATCGGTGG
>NZ_JAGXKC010000022.1:44472-69381 GCF_019091045.1 Stenotrophomonas sp. GbtcB23
CGGTGGTGATGCCGCCTTCGGATGCTTGGGCCGCGCTGCGCGCGGTTTCCGGCCAACGGCCGGGGCTACGAATTTTTACGGGCCCATTGGGATTGGGGTCAATCGACCAAAAGCCACAGTCCGGTAGCGCCGGCCGTTGGCCGGCCTTCGTATGGCTACCTACACTGCATGACGGTAACGGCCGATGTGTATGTCGGCATTTCCCTGAATCACCACTACGCCCCATCCGCCGAGGATGGGAGGATGAGCAGCCATCGTCTACGTCTTGGGCGCCGCAGCATTGTCGGGCAGGTTTACGTCATGACGACGCGTTGTGCCGGGCAATCCCGTTGGTTTGATGATCCGGAAGCCGCCGAGATCGTGGTCAATCAGCTTCGACAGATGGACCGGAGCCGATGCACCCACACCCTGGCATGGGTCGTCATGCCCGACCACATTCACTGGATGTTTGAACTGCGATCGCATTCACTTGCGTACGTCGCGCGGCGCTTCAAATCTTCCAGCGCGCTGTCGCTTAACCGCCTGAAGGGTAGACAGGGCAAGGTGTGGCAACCCGGATTCTTCGATCATGCGGTGCGTGCCGACGAAGCCTTGTTACGCCACGCGCACTACATCGTTGGCAACCCGATACGCGCGGGAATCACCGCGAACATCGGCGACTACAAACATGCATGGTGTCGTTGGCCGCTATAGGCATCGTCCAGCATTGCGTTCCGGCCAACGGCCGGCGCTACCGACAAACGCGCCGACGGCTACGCCACATCTATCCGCAGCCCACGGTTGATTGATCCCAATCCCAATGGGTCCGTAAAAATTCGTAGCCCCGGCCGTTGGCCGGAAACCGCGCGCAGCGCGGCCCAAGCATCCGAAGGCGGCATCATCACCGCCACCGATCATCCGTCCGGCGTTTACACGATCCGAAGCCCACGGTCGATTGACCCCAATCCCAATGGGCCCGTAAAAATTCGTAGCCCGGCCGTTGGCCGGAAACCGCGCGCAGCGCGGCCCAAGCATCCGAAGCCGAAAACACACCGCCCCCGTATTCCGTCCGACGTTCAGACGATCCGAAGCCGCCCCCATCACCCCAACAACGTTTCCAACACCGCCATGCGCACGGCCACGCCGTTGGCCACCTGGCGCAGCACCCACGACTGCGGGCCGTCGGCCACTTCGTCGGTGACTTCCACGCCACGGTTGATCGGGCCCGGGTGCAGCACGGCCGCGTCCTGGCCGGCGCGCTTCAGGCGCGCGGCGTTCAACCCGTACTCGGCGTGGTACTGCTCGATCGACGGCACCAGGCCTTCTTCCATCCGCTCACGCTGCAGGCGCAGCATCATCAGCGCATCTACGCCTTCCAGCATCTGGTCGAAATCCTGGCCGACGATGCAGCCCTTCAGCGTGTCATCGTCCGGCAGCAGCGACTGCGGGCCGCACACGCGGATCTCGCCCACGCCCAGTGTGCGCAGGGCATGCAGGTCGGTGCGGGCCACGCGTGAGTGCTTCACGTCGCCGACGATCACCACCTTCATCTTCGAGAAATCACCGCCCTTGGCCTGGCGCAGGGTCAGCATGTCCAGCAGGCCCTGGGTCGGGTGCGCGCTGCGGCCGTCGCCGGCATTGATCAGCGCGGTGCCCTCGCCCGCCGCGGCGGCCAGCTCGGCCACGGCACCGTCATCCGGGTGACGCACGACGAAGCCACGCACGCCCATCGCTTCCAGGTTCTTCAACGTATCGCAGGCGGTTTCGCCCTTGCGCGTGGACGAGGTGGAGGCGTCAAAATTCAGCACGTCCGCGCCCAGCCGCTGCGCGGCCAGCTGGAACGAGCTGCGGGTACGGGTGGAGGGTTCGAAGAACAGCGTGCACACCGCCGAACCGCCCAGTACGTGGCGCTTGTTGCCGACCCGGCCGACCGCCGCATCGCGGATCTGGCCCGCGCGGTCAAGCAGCTGCAGCAGGGTTTCGCGGGGCAGACCTTCCAGGGTCAGCAGGTGGCGCAGGCGTCCGTCGGAATCGAGTTGCGAGGCGGTCATGGGCAGGGTCTGGGGGTCAGGAAACGGGGGTGGCATCGTCCGGCGAGGACAGCCAGCGTTCGATGATCACCGCGGCGGCCACCGCATCCAGCGTGGCCGCATCGCGGCGCCGCTTGCGGCCTTCGGCACGCTCGACGGCGAACCGGCGGGCCGCTTCGACCGAGCTGGAGCGCTCGTCGATCAGCACCACCGGCAGCTTGAAACGTTCCCGCAGCTGGCGGGCAAAGCCCTGCGCGCGCTTGCGGTTGGGTTGGTCCTGGCCATCCAGGGTGAGCGGGTCGCCCACCACCAGGCCATCGGGCCGCCATTCCTTGATCAGGCGTTCGACCGCGGTCCAGTCCGGACCGTTGCCGTGCACGTCCACCACGGCGATGGCCCGGGCATGGGTGCCGAAGGAACTGCCGATCGCCACCCCGATCCGGCGCGAGCCGACATCGAAGCCGAGCACGGTGCCGTCGCGGCGGATGGTGGCCGGCTCAGACATTGCCGCTGTAGTCCGTCAGCCGGAACAGGTCGACCCCGATCCGTGCGGCGGCGCCCTGCCAGCGCTGCTCCAGCGGCGTGGCGAACAGCAGTTCGGCATCGGCGGGGACGGTCAGCCAGCTGTTGTCGGCGATCTCGCCTTCCAGCTGGCCCTCGGTCCAGCCGGCACAGCCCAGCGTGACCAGCACATTGCGCGGGCCTTCGCCGCGGGCCATGGCTTCGAGGATGTCGCGCGAGGTGGTCAGGTACACGCCCTCGCCCACCTGCAGGCTCGATTCCCACGCACGTGCATCGTCATGGATGACGAAGCCACGCTCGGGATGCACCGGGCCGCCGTTGAGCACCACCTGGTCGCGCAGGACGAGGTCGTCGGTCTGGATCTCCATCTGCGCCAGCACATCGCCCAGCGTGTACTCGGACGGCTGGTTGACCAGCACGCCCATGGCACCGTTCTCGTCGTGCTGGCAGATCAGGCTTACGGTGCGCGCGAAGGTCGGATCGGTCAGCGACGGCAGCGCAACCAGCAGGTGATCGGCAAGGGAGGTAGGCAACGTGGACATGGGCCCATTCTACCCGCTGCATCCTCACACGGGCGTGAGCCTCGGCTACGATGCGTGCAGTCATGGACGTGTGTACGCAATGGAGAGCACGATGAACCCGCAGCCACCCCTTTCCCCTGCCTCGCGCGCCGCCATCGTGCTGATCGCGCTGTTGCAGGGCCTGATGCTGTACGCGGTGCAGGAAGCGGCCGACCACGGGCCGTTCCAGGCATTCGCCACGCGCCTGTGCTGGTACACCTGGGTGCTGAGCGTCCCCACCGCCGTTGCGCTGACCCTGGTGGACCTGCGCGACCGCCGCCTGTGGGTGCACGCGGCGCTGGCCTCGGCCCTGGTGCTGGCGATGGCCGGCTGGATCGGCTGGAACCTGGGCGGAACGCCCGACGACCTGCGCCAGGCACCGCTGCTGCTGCCGTTCTCCGTGTGCGTGGCCGTCGCGGTGTTCGTCGCGCTGCCGTGGTGGCAGTTCCGGCTGCAGCACGGACACTGGCGCGCCACGTACGCAGCCCTGTTCGAGCGCGCCTGGCAGAACGGGCTGACCCTTGCGCTGGCACTGGGCTTCACTGGGCTGACCTGGATGCTGCTGTGGCTGTGGGCGGCGCTGTTCGACCTGGTGGACATCCACTTCTTCCGCGACCTGTTCCGCGAAAAAGCCTTCATCGCGCTGGCTACCGGCATGCTGTTCGGGTTCGGCGTGCTGATCGGGCGCACCCAGGACCGGGCCATCCAGGTCATCCGCCAGGTGCTGTTTGCCGTGGCGCGCGGCCTGCTGCCGCTGCTGGCGTTCATCGCGGTGATCTTCGTGGTCTGCCTGCCCTTCACCGGGCTGGAGCCGCTGTGGCGCACGCGCTCGGCGGCCACGGTACTGCTGGCCCTGGTGCTGCTGCTGATCGTCTTCAGCAACGCGGTGTACCAGCATGAAAGCGAGCTGCCACCCTACCCGGCGTGGCTGCGCCGGCTGGTCGAGGCCAGCCTGCTCACGCTGCCGGTGTATGCGGCGCTGGCGCTGTATGCGATGGGCCTGCGCATCAGCCAGTACGGGGTCACCCTGGAGCGCTTCTGGGCGCTGCTGGCGGCGCTGCTGGTGTTCGGTTACGCGGTGGGCTATGCGCTGGCCGCGGTGCACAGGCGCGGGCGCTGGCTGCAGCGGATCGAACCGGTCAACCGCTGGATGTGCTGGGTGGTGCTGGGTGCGGCGGTGCTGGCCAATACGCCGGTGCTGGACCCGATCCGGATCAGCCTGGCCAGCCAGATGGCCCGGCTGCAGGCAACCGCGCCGGCAATCAAGGGCGAAGACGCCACCGATCTGCGCTTCGGCTATGGCCGGCGCGGCGCCGAGGTGCTGAAGGAACTGCAGCAGGACCCGCGCTTCCGCGACGATCCGCGTGCAAGCACCCTGATCGCCAATGTCCTGAGCGTGGACGCGCGGCAAGTCCGTTATGGGAACTACAGCGACGCCATCAAAGACCTCAAGGTGCTGCAGCAGCAGCTGAAACTGGCCAAGAGCAGCCCGGCGCCAGACCCGGACTGGTGGCAGGCGTTGCTGGCCAGGACCGTGAACGTCAGCAGCTGCCTGGAAATGGACGAGGTCTGCGTGGCACTGCGCCGCGACCTGGATGGCGATGGCGTGGACGAGATGCTGTTGTGCCACGAGCCGTCGTGGGGTGGCGCGGTATGCCGCCTGCACGCGCGCGATGGCAAGGACTGGACCGATGCCGGCAAGATCGAGTTCCCGATGCCCTCCGAATACCGCGGCGACCCGGCGTACGACCCGCTGCTGCGGGGTAACCTGACGATCCATCCAGCACGCTGGCCGCAACTGTCGCTCGGCGATGGGCCTAGACTGGGCATCGAACAACCTCCCGTTGAAGACGAGACCCCATGAGCGGCTACTGCCTCATCGCACCGGGCCATCCGGTGCACGGTCATTACCATGACCACGAATATGGCTTCCCGCAGCGCGACGAACGCGAGCTGTTCGAGCGCCTGCTGCTGGAGATCAACCAGGCCGGGCTGAGCTGGGAGACGATCCTGAAGAAGCGCGAAGGGTTCCGCGCCGCCTACAGCCAGTTCGATGTGGATACCGTGGCCGGCTATGGCGAGCGCGACGTGGAACGCCTGCTCAACGATGCGGGCATCATCCGCAACCGGCTCAAGGTGCATGCGGCCATCCACAACGCCCAGGTGATCCAGCAGCTGCGGGCAAGCCACGGCAGCTTCGCGGCATGGCTGGATGCGCACCACCCGCGCGACAAGGCCGAGTGGGTGAAGCTGTTCAAGAAGACGTTCCGCTTCACCGGCGGCGAAATCACCGGTGAATTCCTGATGAGCCTGGGCTACCTGCCCGGCGCGCACAGCCCGGATTGCCCGGTGTACAAACGCCTGCAGAAACTCAGTAAACGGGGGTAGGCGGCCACCGTTGGTGGTCGCCGCGATCCGTCAAACGCCCATGTACCGGCCGGGCCGATGGTTGAACATCAGCACCAGGCTCAGCACCACCGCGCCGATCGCCGAATACATCACCTTGTCCGGCGAGAGCACGAAGAACGCCACGCCCATCAGCAGCGTGTCGAACGACATCTGCACCTTGCCCGCGCTCCAGCCACGGGTGCGCTGCAGGTATACCGCCAGGATGCCGATGCCGCCCAGGCTGGCGCGGTGGCGGATGTAGAACAGGATGCCCAGCCCGGCCAGCGCGCCGCCCACCAGCGCCGAATACAGCGAGCTCATGTGGGCGAAATCGGCCCAGCGCGGCAGCAGGTCGGTCAGCACGCCGCAGGCGGTGACCGCCGCGAAGGTCTTCAGGGTGAATTCCCAGCCCATGCGCCGCACCGCCACCCAGTAGAACGGCAGGTTGACCAGCACGAACACCAGGCCGAAATTCCAGCCGAACGCGTAGTGGGCCAGGAACGCCAGGCCGGCCATGCCGCCGATCATCAGCCCGCCCTTGGCGAAGATCGCCAGGCCCAGCGAGGCCACCAGGGTGGCCAGGATCATGCCCTGCACGTCCTCGGCCACCGAATGGCGCAGGGCTTTGGCATCGGCCACGGTGCCGGCGCTGTCCGGCGGCGGGGTCAGCGGGCCGGCGGTGACCAGATGGCCGTCAGCGTCGTCGCACGGCGCGGGGCCATGGGATTCAAGGGACATGGGGGGTGGGGCCATACACGTGGGGAGCGGTATTAGACACGATCCGCGTGACAGTTGCAGGTGAAATCGATTCATCCCGCAACGAATGACCGCTTCACCCGGTCCGGTCCTTCAAATGGTGGGCCACCAAGGCGTTGGCGTGGCCATGGCCCAGGCCATGCTGGCTCTTCAGGAAGGTGACCAGGGCCATGTGCCTGAGCCCGCCCTGCGTGGCCAGCAGGGCAAGCCAGTGTCCCACTGGCTGCCCATAGGTCTTTTCGATGGACGGGAAGTACGACGCGGGACCTTTGACCGGGGCGGTGTCGCTCATGACCTGTTCCTTGCAGAGGGTTTCATCCACTACGACGCTGGCCAGGGCACGAAATCGACATCCGTCAGCGGGTGACCTGCTTCTGCCGTTCCGCGTTGTAGCGGTCGCCCACGATGGCGATGCCGTCCAGCGCCGCCGCGATCTGCTGCAGGTCGGCCTCGTGCAGGGCCAGCTCGGCAGCGGCCAGGTTCTCTTCCAGCCGGTGCAGCTTGGTGGTGCCGGGAATCGGCACGATCCAGGGCTTGCGCGCCAGCAGCCAGGCCAGCGCTACCTGCGCCGGGGTGGCCTGGCGGGCGGCGGCAATGGCGCCGATGGCCTCGACCAGCGCCTGGTTGGCGCGGCGCGCCTCCACCGCAAAGCGCGGCAGCGAGCTGCGGAAATCGGTGGGCGCAAACTCGGTATCGGCGGTGATCGCCCCGGTCAGGAAGCCGCGCCCCAGCGGGCTGAACGGCACGAAGCCGATGCCCAGCTCTTCAAGCACCGGCAGCACGCTCTGCTCCGGCTCGCGCCACCACAGGGAGTACTCGCTCTGCAGCGCCGCCACCGGCTGCACCGCATGCGCGCGGCGGATGCTGGTTTCGCCGGCTTCGGACAGCCCGAAGTGCTTCACCTTGCCCTCCGCGATCAGGTCCTTGACCGTGCCGGCGACATCTTCGATGGGCACGTTCGGGTCCACCCGGTGCTGGTAGAACAGGTCGATGCGGTCGGTCCTGAGCCGCTGCAGGCTGGCCTCGCAGACGGCGCGGATGTTCTCCGGGCGGCTGTCCAGCCCCAGGTCGGCATTGGCCTCCTTGAACCCGAACTTGGTCGCAATGACCACCTGGTCGCGGTACGGCGCCAGCGCCTGGCCCAGCAGTTCCTCGTTGCGGAACGGCCCGTAGACCTCGGCGGTGTCGAAGAAGGTCACCCCGCGCTCCACCGCTGCGTGCAGAAGCGCAACGCCATCGCTCACCTGCGGCGCGGTGCCATAGGCATGGCTCAGGCCCATGCAGCCCAGCCCGAGCGCGGAAACGCGCAGGCCGCTGTTGCCAAGGATTCGTGTCTGCATGGGGTGCTCCTTCGAGTGGGGACCCCAACGATACGCCCGCTCACGCCGGCGATTGCACTGCCGGAACCACTGGTGGTCATGAGCGAAGCTCATCAATGGCGCCTGCGGGTGCAGGCGCCATCTACCTGCCTCAGCGTTCGGCCACGGTCCCGATCAGGGCCAGCAGGAGCAGCAGGCCACCGGCGATGATCACCAGGATGTGCCAGACGTTGAGCCGGTCCATGCGCTCCATGTCGACCCGTTCATCCTGATGGTAACGGCGCAGCAGGCTGTTGACCGGCAGCAGCGGTACGAATGTGAACAGCGCCAGCAGCCAACCGGCGTTGGGCAGCCGGCTGGCGAAGTTGAGCAGGAAGTAGGTCACCGCCAACAGTCCTGGCGCGAAGGCCAGTTCGCGACGCCGGCTGCTGGCCGCGTCACTCAGCTCGCGGAAGCAGAAGAACGACCAGATCGGTGAGAACAGCGCGCGCGCCCAGGGCCACTGGTCGCCGCCGGTCTCTCGCTTGATCGCCTGCCAGTTCCGCCAGAACCAGTACATCGGGTACAGCCCGAGCGTAGTGGGTGAAAGCAGCACCATTTTCAGCGTGGAAGGCGAGTAGTACTCGGCCGCATCGGAAATCGCCCGTGCCTGGGACTGGGATTCCGGCAGCGTGCCGGGCAAAGCAGGTGGCATCGGAATGGTCGCCGGTGCGCGGTATGGATCATGCAATTCCATGTGCATTCTCATCATTGGCAGTGTCACCGGCGCGGTGCCGGCCCCTTGAAACACCACTTGCAACAAAGGCGCGCCGGCATTGCACCGTACGCGCCCGGTTTCCCCGCCCGCAGCTTCAGCGGACTTCGGAAATCTCCACGCCATCCAGGCCCTGCGACAGCGTGCGTGCGTCACCGCCCTGCGAGAGCTTGATGCGCAGGCGCACCTCGTTCTGCGAATCGGCGTAGCGCAGCGCGTCTTCGTAGCTGATCTCGCCGGCCTGGTAGAGCTCGAACAGGCTCTGGTCGAAGGTGCGCATGCCCAGCTGCACCGATTCCTTCATCACTTCCTTGAGCTTGTGGATCTCGCCGTCGCGGATGTAATCCTGCACCAGCGGCGTGCCCAGCATGATTTCCATCGCCACCTTGCGCGACTTGCCATCCGGCGAAGGCACCAGCTGCTGGGCGACCACGCCCTTGAGGTTCAGCGACAGATCCATCAGCAGCTGGCTGCGGCGGTCTTCCGGGAAGAAGTTGATGATGCGGTCCATCGCCTGGTTGGCGTTGTTGGCATGCAGGGTACACAGCACCAGGTGGCCGGTTTCGGCGAACGCGATGGCGTGGTCCATGCCCTCGCGGGTACGCACTTCGCCGATCATGATCACGTCCGGCGCCTGGCGCAGGGTGTTCTTCAGCGCCGCTTCCCAGCTGTCGGTATCGATGCCCACTTCGCGCTGGGTGATGATGCAGCCTTCGTGCTTGTGCACGAATTCGATCGGGTCTTCGATGGTGATGATGTGCCCGGTGGAATTCAGGTTGCGGTACCCGATCATCGCCGCCAGCGAGGTGGACTTGCCGGTACCGGTCGCACCCACGAACAGGATGATGCCGCGCTTGGTCATCGCCAGCGTCTTGATGATCGGCGGCAGGCTCAGCTCTTCCACGGTGGGAATGCGGGTTTCGATGCGGCGCAGGACCATGCCGACCTGGTTGCGCTGGTAGAAGCAGCTCACGCGGAACCGGCCCACGCCGGACAGGCCGATGGCGAAGTTGCACTCGTGGGTTTTTTCGAACTCTTCGCGCTGCGCCGGCGTCATCACGTTCAGCACCAGGTCGCGGCTCTGCTGCGGCGTGAGCGGGGTCTGGGTGATGGGCGAGATCTTGCCGTTGACCTTGATCGCAGGCGGCATGCCCGCGGTGATGAAAAGGTCCGACGCCTTCTGGTGCGCCATCAGCTTGAGGAACGAGGTGAAGTCGATGGTGGTGCTGGTGGTATTCATGGCGATGTGCTCCGGAAACCTTGCCGAACGCCGGGCATGGCCCGGCGCTGCCGAATCTGTCGCGCCGGGAAGGCCCGGCGCCACCATCATTCGAAGATGCGCTTGTCCTTGGCGTATTCCTTGGCCTGGTTGCGCGTGATCAGGCTGCGCTTGACCAGGTCCTGCAGGTGCTGGTCGAGCGTCATCATGCCCATCTGCTGGCCGGTCTGGATCGCCGAGTACATCTGCGCCACCTTGTCTTCGCGGATCAGGTTGCGGATGGCCGGGGTGCCGACCATGATTTCCCACGCGGCGGTGCGCCCGCCGCCCACCTTCTTCAGCAGCGCCTGCGAAATCACCGCGCGCAGCGATTCGGACAGCATCGAGCGCACCATCGGCTTTTCGCCGGCGGGGAACACGTCGATGATGCGGTCGATGGTCTTGGCCGCCGAGCTGGTGTGCAGCGTGCCGAACACCAGGTGGCCGGTTTCGGCGGCGGTCAGCGCCAGCCGGATGGTTTCCAGGTCGCGGAGTTCGCCGACCAGGATGATGTCCGGGTCTTCACGCAGTGCCGAACGCAGTGCTTCGTTGAAGCCGTGCGTATCGCGGTGCACTTCGCGCTGGTTGATCAGGCACTTCTGCGAGGTGTGCACGAATTCGATCGGGTCCTCGACGGTGAGGATGTGGCCGTATTCGTTTTTGTTGATGTAGTCGATCATCGCCGCCAGCGTGGTCGACTTGCCCGAACCGGTCGGGCCGGTCACCAGGATCAGGCCCTGCGGCTGGTCGATCAGCTCGCGGAAGATCGGCGGCGTGTTCAGGTCTTCCAGGGTCAGCACTTCGGACGGAATGGTACGGAACACCGCACCGGCGCCACGGTTCTGGTTGAACGCGTTGACGCGGAAGCGCGCCAGGCTGGGAATCTCGAACGAGAAGTCGACTTCGAGGAATTCCTCGTAATCGCGGCGCTGCTTGTCCGACATGATGTCGTAAACGAGCGCGTGGACCTGCTTGTGGTCCAAGGCCGGAATGTTGATGCGACGGACATCGCCGTCCACGCGGATCATCGGCGGCAGGCCTGCCGACAGATGAAGGTCCGACGCTTTGTTCTTAACGGAAAACGCCAACAGCTCGGCGATATCCATACGCTGCTACTCCCCATAGACTGCTGCGACTGGAAGGATCTTTCCCCGGTCGGCAGTATAGCCTCCCTGATCCACCGCGAAATCTCTTTGTGTCCTGCCCCGTGAGCGCCCACCCGTGACCGCCCTGCCCCTGCCCACCCTGCTGCTGAACCTGCACAACGCGGCCACGGCCGCCGGGCGGCCACCGCCGCGCCTGCTGGCGGTGTCCAAGACCCAGCCGGCCGAGGCCGTGGCGGCGCTGGCGGCGCAGGGCCAGCGCGCGTTCGGCGAGAACTACGTGCAGGAAGCGGTGGCAAAGATCGATGCGCTGGCGGCCCTGGGGCTGGAGTGGCACCTGATCGGCCACCTGCAGTCCAACAAGGCCGACCTGGCCGCGCAGCGCTTCGACTGGGTGCAGAGCGTGGACCGGGCCAAGCTGGTTACCGCGCTGGCTACGCACCGCCCGGCCGCGTTGCCGCCGTTGAACGTGCTGGTGCAGGTCAATATCGACGATGAAGGCAGCAAGCACGGCTGCACGCCCGACGCCGTGCCGGCGCTGGCCGCCGCCATCGCCGCCGAACCACGCCTTTGCCTGCGCGGGCTGATGGCCATCCCTGCGCCGTGGCCGGACCCACACCGCCGCGCCCAAGCCTTTGAACGCATGCACGCGCTGTTTGCCGAGCTGGCCACCCGCTACCCGCAGGCCGATACCCTCTCGATGGGCATGAGCGGCGACTACCCCGACGCCATAGCCCATGGCGCGACCATGGTCCGCGTCGGCACCGCCTTGTTCGGCGCACGGCATTGAGGGGCCCACCCACCCGTAGCGCGGGGCCCTGCCCCGCGGCCCAGATCACATACAAGGATGCCCAATGAGCACTTCGATCACCTTCATCGGCGGCGGCAACATGGCGCGCAGCCTGATCGCCGGCCTGGTCCGCCAGGGCACTGCCCCGGGCAACATCCACGTGGCCGAACCGGTGGCCGGGCTGCGCAGCCAGCTCACCACCGACTTCGGCGTGAAGACCTACGCCAGCGCCAGCGAAGCGGCCGCGCAGGGCGCGGTATGGGTGCTGGCGGTGAAGCCGCAGGTGCTGCGCGATGTCTGTGCGTCGCTGGCGGAGATCGCCCAGGCCCAGGCCCCGCTGGTGGTATCCATCGCCGCCGGCATCACCAGTGCGCAGCTGCTGCGCTGGCTGGGCGGTAGCGGCGCGGTGGTACGCGCCATGCCCAATACCCCGGCGCTGCTGGGTGCAGGCGTGACCGGCCTGTTTGCCACCGCCGGGGTCAGCGCCGAACAGCGGGGCCAGGCCGACACCGTGCTGGCCAGCGCCGGGCGCACGGTGTGGATCGAGGATGAAGCACGCATGGATGCGGTCACCGCCGTCTCCGGCAGTGGCCCGGCCTATGTGTTCCTGTTGGCCGAGGCGATGGAAGCGGCCGGCATCGCGCAGGGCCTGCCGGCCGACGCCGCGCGCACGCTGGTGGTGCAGACCCTGCTGGGCGCCAGCCGCATGCTGGACGAATCCGGCGAAGCCCCGGCAGAGCTGCGTCGGCGCGTCACCTCGCCGAACGGCACCACGCAGGCCGCGATCGAGAGCTTCCAGGGCGACGACTTCGAAGCGATCGTGGCTCGCGCGATCGACGCGGCGACGCGACGGGGACAGGCGTTGTCGGCGGCCAACGACTGATCCGGGTCAGCCCCAGCGCTGCGCGCCATCCCCCTGCTCGCCCAACGCGTCCCCGGGATTGGCCAACCGGCAGCGCTTCAGTGAAAGACACCCACAGCCGATGCAGTCGGTGAGCTGGTCGCGCAGCAACAGCAGTTCCTCGATGCGTTGATCCAGCTCGCCGCGCCACAGCGCCGACATCTTCGCCCACTCGGCGCGGGTCGGCGTCTTGTTCTCTGGCAGCGCCGCGAACGCGTTGGCCACCGCTTCCAACGGCATGCCCACCCGCTGTGCGACGCGGATCACCGCCAGCCGACGCAGTACGTCGCGGCTGAAGCGACGCTGGTTGCCGGCCGTGCGCAGGCTGCGGATCAGGCCCTTGCGCTCATAGAAGTGCAGCGCCGATACCGCCACGCCGCTGCGACGTGCCACGTCGCCTACACTCAGCTCCTGCGCGATCACTGCTTGACCTCAACCATGGTTAAGGTGTCATCGTGCGGCACCTCGCGGTGTGCCGCAAGCACCGCGCTTCTTCGTTCCTGGAATCCGCATGTCTTCCGATGTCGCTGTACTGCCCGCCGACGCGCCCACGTCGATCCTCTCGCCGCGCTACCGCGCCACCACCATCGGCATGGTCGCGCTGGTGTCGCTGCACGCGTTCGAAGCGCTGGCCGTGGCTGCGGCCATGCCGACCGTGGCGCGTGAGCTGGATGGCCTGCGCCTGTATGCGCTGGCGTTCGGCGGCACGCTGGCCACCAGCGTGATCGGCATGACCCTGGCGGGCCGCTGGAGCGACCGGCTCGGCCCGGCCCGGCCGTTGTGGCTGGGCCTGTGCTGCTTCATCGCCGGCCTGCTGGTGGCCGGGCTGGCCCAGCACATGCCGGTGCTGGTGATCGGCCGGCTGCTGCAGGGGCTGGGCGCCGGTGCCATTTCCGTGTCGCTGTACGTGCTGGTCGGGCGCACCTTCCCCGAATCGCTGCGGCCACGCGTCTTTGCCGCGTTCTCGGCAGGTTGGGTGGTGCCCTCGCTGATCGGCCCTGCCATCAGCGGGTTGATCGTGCAGCACGCCGGCTGGCGCTGGGTGTTCCTGGGCGTGCCGTTGCTGGCCATCCCGGCCGCGCTGCTGCTGCGGCCGGCGCTGCGCGCGGTGCCGCCGCTGGCGGCCGCGCCGCGTTCGGAGGGCAGCGTGGTGCGCTGGGCGATCGGTGCATCCGTGGGCGCGCTGCTGCTGTACGTGGGTGGCCAGCAGGTAGGCTGGCCGGCACTGGCCGTGCTGCTGCCGGCGGTGGCACTGTTGGCGCTGTGCAGCTGGAAGCTGCTGCCGCGCGGCACCCTGCGCCTGCGGCGGGGCCTGCCCAGCGTGATCGCCCTGCGCGGTATCGCGGCGTCGGCATTCTTTGGTTGCGAGGCGTTCCTGCCGCTGCTGCTGCAGCGTGAGCGTGGCCTGAGCCCTCTGCTGGCCGGGGTGGCGTTGAGCCTGGGCGCGCTGGGCTGGTTCAGCGGGTCGTGGTTCCAGGGCCATGGGGGCCAAAGGATGTCGCGTCGCCAGCTTCTCACCGCCGGCGCGCTGCTGATGTGCACCGGCATCATCGGCACCGCGCTGGCGATCCAGCCCGGCGTACCGTTGGCCCTGGCGCTGGCCGGGTGGACCGTGACCGGACTTGGCATGGGGCTGATCTACCCGAGCCTGTCGGTGCTGACATTGTCGTTGTCACCGCCGGCGCAGCAGGGCGCGAACACCTCTGCGCTGCAGTTGAGCGAGGCGCTGGGCGTGGCCACCACGCTGGCCATTTCCGGCTCGCTGTTCGCGCTGATGCTGTCGGTGGATGTGACCCTGGGTTACCTGCAGACGTTCGCGATCATGTTGGTGCTGGCCGCTGCGAGCGTGGTGGTGGCGCGGCGGGTCTGACCGCTACGGCGCCACCTCTTCCAGGTCTTCGCGCAGGATCCGCCGGATCTCCAGCACCGCCTGCGGGGTTTCCTGCACGCTGTGGCCGGAGATGATCACCTTCTCCGACACCGCGCCGGGCA
The DNA here is from genome assembly GCF_019091045.1 of Stenotrophomonas sp. GbtcB23. Lineage (NCBI taxonomy): Bacteria > Pseudomonadati > Pseudomonadota > Gammaproteobacteria > Lysobacterales > Lysobacteraceae > Stenotrophomonas > Stenotrophomonas sp. GbtcB23. The sequence continues at coordinate 58,825 of NZ_JAGXKC010000022.1, forward strand.
GGTGCGCGCTCCAGTAGGGCACCAGGCCGTCGTCGGACTGCTCCAGCGGCACCTCGGGTTTGCGCTGGGCGATGATCGAGTGGTACTTCAGGCCCGGCATGATCGGCAGGGCGGCGGCCGCCTTCACGAACGGATCGGTGGCCTTGAGGTTGTCGATGCTGTTGGGAATCTGCAGCTTGGTGGCCTGCGCCGACTGCACTTCGGATTGCTGCAGGGCCTGGAACACATCCTCGAACTTGCCGAGGATGGTGATCGGCAGGCGCACCAGGCGCCCGATGAAGCGTCCGACCCGGTTGCCGGCGATATCGGTGCCCTGGTGGGGTGCGGCGATGAAGATGGCGCGCTCCACGTTCGGTTCGGCATCGAAGTGCAGCAGCGGGCCCAGTTTGGCCTGGACGCGCTTGAGCCGTTCACCTTTCAGGTCGTAGTTGGCCAGCAGCTGGTTCCACAACGTGTCGCCGGAACTGGTGACCAGCAACCGGGCCAGCACGCCCCCCATGCTGTGGCCGATGAACACCATGTCCTTCGACGCACGCGAGGTGCCCTTCGGGTCGAAATGCCGGAGCGTGTTGTCGAACGCCTGGTCGATCTCGAAACGGTTCAGTGCAATCGGCGCGTTGGTCGGGTAGTACACCTGCCACACCTGGAAGTGCCTGCGCAGCTCGGGATCGCCCAGGATCTCGTTGGCCACGTTCACCCAGGCCTCCGGGCTGCTGCCCAGCCCATGCAGCATGAAGATGATGCGGCGGTTCGGATCCCACGGCTGCATCAGGTACATGTGCGGTTCGGCAATGCCTTCGCTCAGGCCGAACAGCGTGCGCAGCGACTGGGTGGCAAAGCCGGACTGGGCCAGCCACATGCCGTAGGCGGCGGTGAAGTTGCCGGCCAGCGGCACCTTCTCGCCATGCAGGTCCACGCTTTCGGTGGATTCAGGCGAATACACGTCGAACAGCACCTGGGTGGTGTCCAGCACCTGCTGCAGGGTATCGCCCTTGAAGCGCAGCAACGCGGTGGCATTGATCGCCGACATTTCGCTGTACTGCGGAATCTCGGCCTTCTCACCGTCCGCCGGCGCGATCAGCTTGGGCGGGTCCATCACCACCACCAGCTCGGCACCAAAGCCGTCGCGGCGGTAGGTACTGCGCAGGCCGGCGAAACTCACCGAGGATGCCGACACCATCGTGGTGGGAATGCTGGCCAGGCGCAGCTCGTCGAAGTCCGAGGTCAGCGTCCAGCGCTCGCCCGCCACCGCGGCGTTGTAGTCCTCCCCTTCCAGCGCGCTTTCGCGGCTGCGCTTGAACACCACCGTGGCGGTCTGTTCGGCGGCGTAGTTGTAGTAGTCGCGCACCTGGGTCTGGCGGTCTTCGAACGCGCGGTCCGACGGCGTGCGCCCGCTGAAGAACAGGTAGGCATACGCGTACCGCGCTGCTTCCAGCCACGCGTCCAGCGCCGCATCGGACATCGGGGTCTTGTCGCGGTCCTTCGGCTTGGGCGTGAGTGCCAGCGCGTTCTTCACCCACAGCTCGGACAGCGTTGAAAGCCGCTGTTCCTCGGGCAGGTCGCGGGTGTCCTTCAGGGTCTTCTCGCAGGCGGCAACATCCTTCTCGCACAGCGCCACGTCCAGGCCAATCACGCTCAGCGTTTCCTGCGAGGCCATGCTGAACTTGCCGGAGGTGAGCACATCGCCGCGCTTGTTGGCCAGGTAATCGGTGGGCGAGACCTGCTTCATGGTGACCATGGCGCAGCCACTGGACAGCAGCAGCGAAAGCAGCACCGCCAGCAGGGGCGCACCACGGCGAAGGAGCCGGCTCATGGCTGCACCTCCGGGTCGATGCCCGGCACGCCGACGCGGATCAGCTGCGAGAAGCGTGGATCATCGCCAGCGGCACGCGCGCGATCGGTGATGCGCCCGCGCGCCTTCAGCGTGGCGAAGTCCACGCCGGGCGTGAGCACGCCCAGGTCACGCGCGTATTCGGCGAAATAGCCGGAGGCGAGCAGCCGGTAGTCCAGCGGCAATCCCGGCGCGATCTGCTTGGCCAGTTCGTACACGATGGTGGTGCAGTTGCTGGTCAGCGTGTTGTAGAACGCCGGTGCGGCATCCAGTCTGCGCGCTTCGCCCAGGTAGGACACGAACAGGCCCTTGAGCTGGTCGCGGGTCATGCCCTTCAGGCGATACAGGTACACATCCTCGCCGCGCACGTTGCTGCGCACCCGCACGATGTCGGTTTCCTCGGCCGCCACCAGGGTCATCTCGAATTTGCGGAAGAACCCGCCCAGCGCCGAGAACGATTCGCCGCGCTCCTTGCGGATCTCCAGCGAGAACACCAGCTGGCGGCCATCGGCGAAGCCGAACGAGACCAGTGTGTGCGCGATCATCGGCCCCATCCAGTACGACAGCACCAGGTCGGCCGAACGCAGCTCGTCCAGGTCGTACTCGCGGCGCTCCCAGCGCACGTCGTGGTCGTCATCGGTGCGCCAGGTGAAGTTGCGCACGTTGTCGAGCACCACCCGGGAGCCGTCGAACTCCACCACTTTCAGCCGCTGGGCGACATCATCGGCCCAGACCCGGTCCTGGCGCGGGGTGAGCAGCAGCCACCACACGCCGCAGAGCACCAGCGCGGCCACGAACAGCGGGCCCGGCCAGCGCCCGGCGCGGGCGCGGCCAACGGCCACGGCGGTGGCAAGCGCAAAGGCGCCCCACCCCGCCAACAGCACACCCTTCAGCCAACCCGGCCCGGAAAGCTGGTACGCCAGCAGCCCGGCTACCCAAAGCGCTGCGACCAGCATCAATACGGCCAGCCCCCATCGTCCTGCTGTCTTCACACATCGTTCCGTCGGTTGGTCGGGGCGCTAGTTAGCCATAACCACGGTGTGGGGGACATGTTCCCCTGTTCAGGTTCGCTCAGCGACGCGGGGCGCCCACCTTCTGCCACGGTGCCATGCCCTTGCGGGCGCGCGGCAGCGCGCGGCGCAGTGGCAGCCGGCGCGGCATCGGAATACCCACCCCGGGCGCGGCGGTATCGTCACGGCGCAGGTCCTCGGCGCGCTCGCCGACCAACAGGGCCGCCATCTCCTCCAGGCCGTTGCGCATCGCCCGGGCGGCCGTCTGCAGGGTATTCATGGCGTGTCTCCAATGACGAAACGGGGGACGGACTACGTTAAGACCGGCACCGCGTAGGGCTCGTGCAGGGGATGTGGCAGAGGGATGAAAACCGCGCCCCACAGGCTTGTATCTGAGATTCATTTGCGTTCGCATCCTCACCTCCCGATAATCCGGGCCCTTAGTCACCGGGAACCCCGTCATGCCTGCCCTGTCGCGCCGTTCGCCCTTGCTCCTGCTGGTTCCCACCCTGCTGGCGTCGGCCATGGCCCATGCCCAGGACAGCAGCGCCGCCCGTACCCTGGACGCGGTCAGCGTGGTCGCCGACCGCGCCAGCACCGCCACCAAGACCGATACCCCGCTCACCCAGACCCCGCAGGCGATCAGCGTGGTGACCCGCGAGCTGTTCACCGACCGCGGCGCCCGCAACCTGCAGGAAACCCTGCGTTACAGCGCCGGCGTGACCGCCGATGCCTACGGCCTGGATACCCGCAGCGACGGCAGCACCGTGCGCGGTCTGGACCCGGTGCAATACCTGGATGGCCTGCGCCGCAGCTACGGCTTCAATCCGCTGGCACGCACCGAGGTGTACGGCCTGGAGCGGGTGGAAGTGCTGCGCGGCCCCTCGTCGGTGCTGTACGGCGCCGGCGCCACCGGCGGCATCATCAATGCCATCACCAAGCGCCCGACCTTCGGCGACCTGGGCGGCGAAGTGGCCCTGCAGCTGGGCAACTTCGACCGCAGACAGTTCCAGGGCGACGTGGCCGGCACCCTGAACGACGCCGGCACCCTGGCCGGTCGCTTCGTCGGCCTGGTGCGCGAATCCGGCATGCAAACCGACACCATCGACGATGACCGCGTGTACCTGGCGCCGTCGATCAGCTGGCAGGGCGAGCGCAGCACCCTCACCGTGCTGGCCAGCTACCAGCACGACAAGACCGCCTCCAGCCAGCAGTTCCTGCCGGTGGTGGCGACCCTGAATGCACCGGCCGGTTCACCGCGCCTGGATCCATCGACGTTCCTGGGCGACCGCGATTTCGACAAACTCGATTCGCGCGTGTACAGCGTGACCGCCCTGTTCGACCACAGCTTCAGCGACAGCATCAGCCTGCGCTCGGCCGTGCGCTACCTGGATGGCAAGACCGAATTCCGCGAACTGTACCCGGACACCTACTCCAATCCGCTGGACCCGTTCATCGATGCCGACAAGCGCGTGCTCAACCGCAATGCCTACGGCGTTCGCCCGGACGTGCGTTCGCTGACCAGCGACAACGCGGTGCAGTTCGACTTCGCCACCGGCGCCTTCCAGCACCTGCTGCTGGCCGGCGTGGACTACAGCGATTACCGCGAGAAGTCCTGGAACCTGGATGCCACCCCGACCCCGATCGACATCTACAACCCGATCTCCACCGGGGTGACCATCAACGGCTGGGACCGCCTGCCCGACCAGCAGACCACTCAGCTGGGCGTGTACCTGCAGGACCAGATCCGCTGGGCCGACCGCGTCTCGCTGGTGCTGGGCGCACGCCGCGACCACGCGCGCAGCAAGACCGAAGGCCTGCCCAGCCAGACCGACAACGCCACCACCTACCGCGCCGGCCTGATCGGTGAGATCGGCGCGGGCGTCTCGCCGTACATCAGCTACAGCGAGTCGTTCCTGCCGGTGACCGGCCAGGATCTGTACGGCCGTGCGTTCAAGCCGATGCAGGGCGACCAGTGGGAAGGCGGCATCAAGTGGCAGCCGGCGTCGAACATGCTGGTCACCCTGGCGGCCTATCGCATCACCGAGACCAACCGCCAGACCAACGATCCGGACAACGTGTTGAACGTGATCCAGACCGGTGAGATCGAATCGAAGGGCGTGGAAGTCGAGGGCCAGTTCCAGTTCGCGCACGACATCACCCTCACCGCGGCGTACTCGCGCAACAAGGCCGAAGTGACCAAGAGCAACTTCGCCATGGAAGTGAACCAGCGCCTCAACGACACCCCGCAGGAGCTGGCCTCGGTATGGCTGGGCAAGGCCTTCCAGCTGGTCGACGACGCGCGCCTGCGACTGGGCGTTGGTGGCCGTTACGTGGGCAACACCCAGTCGCTGGGCTACGGCGGTTTCATCCGCACGCCCAGCTACACGCTGGTGGACGCGCTGGCCGAAATGCAGGTGACCGACTGGACGATGGCGCTGAACATCACCAACCTGGGCGACAAGAAGTACTTCGCCCCGTGCCGTAATTTCGGTGACTGCTTCACCGGCAACCCGCGCACGGTGACCGGAACGATTTCGTACCGGTTCTGACGGTGTGCCGGGCGTGGCCCGGCACTACCGTGTCCGTACCCTCTCCAGCCGCCGCCAGAGAACTCAATGCAACGTTCCACCATCAAAGCCTGGTTCCTGGTCCACAAGTGGACCAGCCTGGTCTGCACCCTGTTCCTGCTGCTGTTGTGCGTGACCGGCCTGCCGCTGGTGTTCGGCGAGGAGATCGCCCACCTCAGCGAACCGCACGTGGACAACCCGCAGCCGCAGGCCGCGCATCGCAACCTGGATGAACAGGTGCGCACCGCCGTGGCACAGTACCCGGGCAACGCGCCGCTGTTCGTGGGTTGGGACTGGGACGGCCACACGGTGTACGTCAACACCGGCACCGAGCCGGCCACGCCGCCGCCGCAGATGAAGACCGCGCTGCTCGATGCCAGCAGCGGCGAGGTGTTGCCCGCGCCGCAGTTCAACGAAGGGGTGATGTACTTCCTGTACCGGCTGCACACCGACCTGTTCCTCGGCCTGCCCGGCATGCTGTTCATGGGCGCGATGGGCCTGCTGTTCGCCGTGGCGATCATCTCCGGCCTGGTCCTGTACGGCCCCTTCATGCGCCGCCAGCGTTTCGGCACCCTGCGCACCGGGCGCAGCCGCCGGCTGGCCTGGCTGGACCTGCACAACGTGATCGGCGTGGTCACCCTGGGCTGGGCGCTGGTGGTGGGCATCACCGGCGCCATCAACACGATCGCGAAGCCACTGGAAACCGCCTGGCAGAGCCAGCAGCTGGGCGAGTTTGCCGCGCGTTACGCCGGCCAGCCGCGCCCGACCACACTGGCCTCGCTGCAGGCCGCGGTGGACACCGCACGCGCTGCCGAGCCCGGCATGCGCCCGGCCTTTGTCAGCTTCCCGGGTACCGGCTACAGCGGCGACCATCACTATGGCGTGTTCATGCAGGGCACCACCCCGCTCACCGAACGCCTGTACCGCCCGGTGCTGATCGATGCGGTCACCGGCGAACTCACCGCCCAGCCGCAGCTGCCCACCTACATGAGCGTGCTGCTGCTCAGCCAGCCGCTGCACTTCGGCGACTACGGCAAGCTGCCGTTGAAGATCCTGTGGGCGCTGCTGGACCTGCTCACCATCGCGGTACTGGTCAGCGGCCTGTACCTGTGGTTCAAGCGCGGCAGCACCGAAGCGCGGGTAACCGAGATCGAGCGCGCTGAAAAAACCGGGGGTGCGGCATGAGCCGGACGCCTGCGCCCAATGGCAGCCCGTTCACGGCGCCCGCGTGGATCGCTGCGGCAAGCCTGCTGGGTCTGGTCAGCGCGCTGGTTGGCGATGGCGTGTTCGACGTGGTGTCATGGGTCGTCTTCGCCGCGCTGATCGGGCTGGTGGTGCGTGCGTGGGTCAATCGCACGCGCTGATCAGCGGGCCACGTTCCGGGCGAAGTTGACTACCGCCGGTGATGCCTCGCCTGCACGCAGGCACAGGTGCAGCTCGAACGTGGCTTCATCGCCGCTGATCGGGCGGTACACCACCTCGGCATCGCGGAACCCGGCCATGCTGGCGGGCACCACCGAGATGCCCGCCTCCACCGCCACCAGTGACAGCACCGCGTGCATGCCGTGCGCTTCCTGCACCACCCGCGGTGTGAATCCTGCCGCCGCGCACAGGCGCACGACCTGCGAATGGAAGCCCCTTCCCTCGCGCGCCGGCCACAGCACGAACGCTTCGTCGGCCAGCATCTCCACCGTGAGATGCGGCTGCTCTGCGAGCGGGTGCGCGCGCGGCAGCGCGATCGCCAGGCGGTCACTGTCGAATGCCTGCAGCCGCATGTCGTCGGCCTCGAATACCGGTGGAATCACCACGCCCACGTCGATCCGCTGTTCGCGCAGCATCTGGATCTGGCGTGCGGAGGTGGCTTCGATCAATTCCAAGCGAACCTCCGGGCTGTCCTGGCGGAAGCTGCGGATCACCCCGGGCAGCCGCCCGTACAGCGCGCTGCCCACATAGCCCAGCCGCACGGTACCGGTGCGCCCCGCAGCCGCATCGCGGGTCGCTACCAGAGCGTGGTCGGCCTGCTGCAGCAGCAGGCGTGCCTCGGCCAGCAGCACTGCCCCGGCGGCGGTGAGCCCAAGGGTGCGGTTGCCGCGCTGGATCAGCTCGCTGCCGATCTCGTCTTCCAGCTTGCGGATGGCCGCTGTCAGCGGTGGCTGCGACATGTGCAGGCGCGCGGCCGCGCGGTGGAAGTGCAGCTCTTCAGCAACAGCAACGAACTGGCGAAGCAGGCGGAGATCAACCATGGGCATGCATGCGCTGGACGGAAACCCCGCCAGTATGCCGTGCCGTTGACTACCTGCGTGGTTCCACCGCGGGCTGCGCGATGCGCGACCATTGCGCGGCGATGTCTTCGATGCTGTCGGCGGACGTGGCGCGCAGGTCGCGCGGGTAGGCCACATCGTCGGCCTCTACGCTGCGGGTTGCGTGGAACTGGCCGTTGCTGGCACGCAGGATCCAGCCGCCATCGTGGCAGGCCGTTGATGCAAGGAAGGCAACGCCCGGCGCCACTGCATCCGGGTGCAGCTCATCGGGCTCGCCCTCCACGCCCCACATGCGGGTCTTGGCCACCGGCGAGATGGCATTGACCACGATGTTGTGCGGTGCGCCCTCAGCGGCCAGCACGTTGACGATACCCACCGCTGCCATCTTCGCGGCCGCATACGCAGCCAGGCCCTTCTGCACGTACTGCGGATACAGCGCGCGGTCGGAGGTGGTCAGCACGATGCGGCCATGGTGGCGTGCCTGCATCGACGGCCAAGCTGCCTCGGCCAGCCACAGCGGCGCCTTGGCCGCGATGGTCATCATGTGGTCGAAGCGGTCTTCCTCCAGCGCATCGATCTGCTGGTACTCCACCCACCCCGCATTGTGGATGATGAAGTCGATCCGGCCATGGCGGGCGAGGATGTCGGCGATCAGCGCGCGGCAGCCTTCGCGCTGGTCGATCGCCGCGTGCGCGGCATGCACTTGCAGCCCGGTACCGCGCAGCAGCGCCACCGTCGCATCGATCCGCGCCGGGTCCTGCCCGCTTCCATCCAGCCCGGCGCCCACGTCATGCATGACAACCCGCGCACCGCGCGAGGCCAGCAGCCTGCTGTAGGCCAGGCCCAGTCCACTGGCTGCACCGGTAACCAGCCCAACCTGCCCTTCAAATGAAACATCGTCGTGCGTCTGCATCCGCACAGGATCGTGCCGACAGCATGCCCAGCGCCAATACCACCTGCAGCAGTCCACGATACAAACCGCGTATCGCCCTTGAACGAATCACCGCAACGGCTCCACCACCACCGCCGTGCCATAGCACAGCACCTCGGTCAGCCCGGTCATGATGTCGGTCGCGTCGTAGCGCATGCCGATGATCGCGTTGGCCCCCAGCATCCGTGCATGCTTGGCCATATCGCGATAGGTCTCCTCGCGCGCCTGCTCGCACAGCTCGGTATAGATGGTGATGTTGCCGCCGAACAGCGTCTGGATGCCGCCCAGGAAATTGCCGACGATGGAGCGCGAGCGCACGGTGATGCCGCGCACCACACCCAGGTTGCGCGTGATCCGGAACCCGGGCAACTCGAAGGCGGTGGTCACCATCGAATCATCAAGGCGCGGCCCGGTCGGCGGGCGTGCGGCGCTGTTGTAAGGATCTGCCATGGTTGCCTCGGTATATGGATGGGACGACGCTTCAGAGTGAGGCAGGTCTGGGTTTGGAGTACCAGAGCGCGTTGACGATGATCCAGCGCTCTCCGAAACGCCCCATATGGAAGTAGTCCACGAACCAGGGCGTCTCCAGCCGCACGGAGGCCGCGTTGCCCGTGACGTCCAGCACGCGGCAGGTACGGTCCCAGTCCGCCTTGGGCGTCTTCAGCGCGCCCTGGCGGGTCAGGCCCACCAGCTCTTCCTTGCTCATGCGGCGCAGGCCAAGCCGCTCGTCCGGCGTTTCGCCCAGCACCATCCGCTTGGCCAGGTCAGGATGCAATGACCGCGCTACCCGCTGGGGATCGGCTTCCAGCTGGCCATCCACGTAGTCAAAGCATGTCGCTTCGATGGCAGCCACGGTGGCGGCATCGGGTGCCGCCGGAGAATTCGCGGAGGCGGCAGCGGCAAACAGCAGGGCAAGTGCGGACATGAACTACCTCAGGAAGGTTATGTAATCGTGCTTCAGCGGATCGCGTTCTCTCCGCCGGAACGCTTCCACCGTGACAAGGGGCAACAGCCAGCTTGCCCACAGCAGGCACGAGATCAGCGCTCCGCCCGGCGCCAGGCCTGAAGCAATGGCTACCGGCAACATCAAACGGAACAGGACGGGCGCCAGGGTCACCGCATAGTTGCGGATCATCCACGTCCTGTGCCGCTCCACTCGGCCACGGTGGATCGCGATCATGGCCAGCAGCGCCGTGGTCAACCACGCCAAGGCGTTGCCGGCAAAGCCAAACTTGATGGAAAGCGGTGCGGGAGTGGTGGCGATCAATCCAGCCGCCGCCGCGCTGGCCGTGAGGACTCCACCGAAATAGAGGTACCCAACCCGCCGATGAAGTACAGGACGCTCGAACCACCATCGCGCCAGCAGCTGGACCGGCCCGGTCACGATGGCCACCACGCCGCCAGCCAGGTGCAGCCACAGCCAGCCGTGACGATCCACGAAGCGGCCGTACGCGGGGCTGTCCAGAAGCCCGTACTTTGCATACGCCGCCATCAGGAATTCGGCCGATACCACCACGATGATCAGCCAGGTGACGACCACGAATGCGGCTTTCAACACTGTGTCCCGGCGCGATGGCATCAGCGTCTCTTCCGGTTGAGCTGCTGTCGAGCCGCCAATCTAGCCAACTCCGACAACCCGTTCAATCCATGCAAGGCGATGGGCATCGGCGGTGTCCCTTCGCACTGCTGCCAGCCCGTCGGCCCGGCCAAAGGCATGCAGCAGCAGCGGTCCAAGGTCGACCAGGGGCGATTTCGCCAGCCCCATCTCGTGCAGCAGGGCGAACGAACGCCCCTCGAACTCGCCGAGCAGCTCGGAGCCGTAGCGCGCCGCGTGGCTGATACCCGACAAGTACAGGGCCTTGAACACTTCCTGCTCCGGCCACTGCAGTGCCATCCGAAGCGGCCATTCGATCAGGTTGCGCTCGCCCCTTAGACCCTGTTTCCGCGTGACCTC
>NZ_JAGXKC010000220.1:0-423 GCF_019091045.1 Stenotrophomonas sp. GbtcB23
ACAGTGGCCAGCTCGGCGAGCTTCCACGTGGCGCCCCGAATAACCGCATACCGTTCGTGGCGCAGGTGGCAGCCGGGATCCGTCCCGAAGTGAAGGTGTTTGGCGGGGACTACAAGACACCCGATGGGACAGGGGTCAGAGTTTACATCCACGTAATGGATCTGGCACAGGCCCATGTCCACGCACTCGACTACCTGCGCGGTCGCATGCAAGGACTTGTGGTCAACCTGGGCACCGGCAGCGGGTATTCGGTGATCGAAATCATCCATGCCTTCATCCGGGCAAGCGGCCGTCAGGTCCCTTACCAGATCACCGATCGGCGCCCCGGTGACGCCGACGCGTGTTATGCCGATCCTTCGTTGGCTGAAATGCTGCTGGGATGGCGGGCTTCGCGGGGATTGGACGAAATCTGCGCCGACGCTT
>NZ_JAGXKC010000221.1:0-422 GCF_019091045.1 Stenotrophomonas sp. GbtcB23
ATGCTGCCGGCTACGTGCTCGCTGGACGCAGCGACTGGGCGGGTGCCAGCGAAGCCTGGTCGAGGGCGGCGACCGCGCCGGCGACGTCGGAGTACGCGGCGCTGGAACTGGCACGCGTCAAGCGCATGCTGGGCGCCAGCAATGCGGAGATCAGGGCGCTGGCTGGCCAGTCGTCACTGCTGACCAACATGCTGGCCATCGACAGCGAGGAAGCCGTGTCTTCACCCTACGCAGCCTATCTGATGCTCGGCGAGGCCCAGTACGAAGTGGCACTGAAGCTGGCACAGCCATACGCCGACATGCTGCCGCGCATGATTCGCATGGTCGCCGCTTCCGACGGCGCGTCGAGCGAGTACGCCGATCAGGCACTGGCGATGACGGCAGACCAGGGGATCGACCCGGATCCGGTATGGGCCACATGG
>NZ_JAGXKC010000222.1:0-421 GCF_019091045.1 Stenotrophomonas sp. GbtcB23
CGTTATGTTCAACGACAGCACAGGAACCTGGACGGATCTCCTGGTCAAGACAGGCCTGCACTCCGTCGATGCCGCTCCGCATCACCTCGTATTTAAAGCCTGGGCCATTGACGTCGACATCGCCGCAGCGCAGTCGCAGCACCTCGACATTGACCTTCGGCCGCTTGCTCGACAGCTGGAACTTGACCGTCTCTCCGGCAGGGACGCTGATGCGATCGGGATAGCCGAGATATTCATTTGTCCTATAGACCACCTTGATACTCCGCAGGTAGAGAGACGCCGGTCATGGTCTGCCAGCGGATCTTGAAGACATGCCATTCCGCCTCGGCAAGCGAGGTGAAGATGCGCTCGTCGACGAAAGGCACCGGGTCGCCGCGGCGCGCAGGGATGCGCGACAACCGCCAGGCCTTGCCGGCTTCCA
>NZ_JAGXKC010000223.1:0-417 GCF_019091045.1 Stenotrophomonas sp. GbtcB23
GAGCCGGCACTGGAGGATCAGGCCGCCTGACTGTGACCCCAAACCGACCCCAAGCCACAGCTAACCCATTGATTCCGCAAGAGCGCACGTGATCGCGGGAGATCGGCTTAGTCGTTGCTTTTCTTGATCTTCCGCGACCTTGAAATGGAAGGGGTCAACGTCGCTCTACGCGAACCCCTTGTGCGAAAGAATGAAAGACTCGCTGTAGATGGACTTGTACTCAATGTGCAGACGCGCCCGTTGGTAGTTTTGCTTGATCCGATCTCGATGCTGCTGTGACATGACGGTTTCGGAATAGATCATTCGGATCGCCGTATTCGCGGCTACAACGGAACCCTCCAGAAGGCCCCGTGATCTCAGGTCAGGGAAGGGGAGCGGTGAGCCTATAAGGAGCCGTGTGGCGAACTGTTCCAGCCC
>NZ_JAGXKC010000224.1:0-413 GCF_019091045.1 Stenotrophomonas sp. GbtcB23
CATCGGGCCACCGCGCTGGGCTGAGAGGGCCAGGGGTCGATCGGTAGGGAGCTCAATGGCCTCTGGCTGCCCAGTGAACGCGAACGGAGGGATGGTGAGACCGAGTCGGGTGATCTGGAAGTGCTTTAGGGCCGCAGTATGTCCACCTGGTGGGATGTGGTGGCCGGTGTGCGTCATGACTTCAAGCCTGGGGCATCGCAGAACTTCGCCGCTATCGGTGTACAGGGCTTGGCGCCGATGAAGTTCGAAGTGTCCGCCACAGCCTATCTCGGCGAAGGGGGCCAGACTGCCGCCAATGTCGAGGCCGAGTACGAATTGCTGCTAACCAACCGGCTGATCTTGCAGCCGCTGGTGGAAGTCACCGCCTATGGCAAGAACGGTCCATTGCGCGGGATAGGTTCGGGTCTGAGTGC
>NZ_JAGXKC010000225.1:0-409 GCF_019091045.1 Stenotrophomonas sp. GbtcB23
CGTTCGGTATGTCACCTATGCATTTGACGCATTGCGAAACGATTAACCATGCAGCGTCATGGATAAACAATGGGCATATTTGCAAGGCTTCGATGCTGCAGGACAAAAAATAACGCCCACCGGGGGAGGAGGTCCGGTGGGCGTCATTTGTCATGACCGGCGATTTGGGAGGAGGAGGATCGCCAGTCCCATCGGGCCTTACGCTGGGAGGAGGAGTGCGCGGCCCGAATTCCTGTACTCGGTAAGTTCCCGAGGGCGCATCTTTTTCTTGGCGGTTGCCACTCCGCTTCGAACCGGAGAGATCAGAAACCGTTCCGGTCAATCTCCGTGACTGCAGATATATGAAATCGGTGCTTCATTGTGCAGTGCAATATCTGAATGGATGGCATGCGGCGTTTGCATGGCTTCC
>NZ_JAGXKC010000226.1:0-408 GCF_019091045.1 Stenotrophomonas sp. GbtcB23
GCTGCAAACGCGGATCTCGCGCATATGGCGAAGAGCCTGGAAGATGGTCCGCTTGCTGAGCGCGTCGACCTGAAAGTGATGCGCGAAATTAACCCCGACCTGCTCACCTTCAGGTCCTGGCTTGCTGGCAATGGGCGCAAGTCGCTTGATGAAGCCTTGCGAACATCGGTCTATTGACGCGTCTCCGCCCTCAATAATGTAATCGTGGCTTTAGCGGACGGGCAGGAAACCACCCCGGATTTCGGTCGTAGCGCCGACCAAAGCAGAAGGTCTGCTTTCGGTATCGCCAAGGCCGTGTGAATGATAGGAATGCGGGCGCAAAGCTGCGCTTCAATCAGGTCTGCTGTACATTAGCCCTTTAACATGGGGTAATCGCGGGCGATTCACCTATCGCTATTACCGCCAACT
>NZ_JAGXKC010000227.1:0-407 GCF_019091045.1 Stenotrophomonas sp. GbtcB23
CAGGTCGGCGTGCCGTACATCGTCGTGTTCCTGAACAAGGCCGACATGGTGGACGACGCCGAGCTGCTGGAACTGGTCGAAATGGAAGTCCGCGAGCTGCTGAGCAAGTACGACTTCCCGGGCGACGACACCCCGATCATCTCGGGCTCGGCCCGTCTGGCGCTGGAAGGCGACCAGAGCGATATCGGCGTGCCGGCCATCATCAAGCTGGTCGAGGCGCTGGACACCTGGATCCCGCTGCCGGAACGTGACGTGGACAAGACCTTCCTGATGCCGGTGGAAGACGTGTTCTCGATCTCGGGCCGCGGCACCGTGGTGACCGGTCGTATCGAGCGCGGCGTGATCAAGGTCGGCGAAGAAATCGAAATCGTCGGTATCCGCGACACCCAGAAGACCACCGTGACCGG
>NZ_JAGXKC010000228.1:0-407 GCF_019091045.1 Stenotrophomonas sp. GbtcB23
GCGCCCTCGCCTGCCGAACTGCTTGCCGCCCTGAGAAACACGGCCTGCGACGTGGTCATCACCGATTTCGGCATGCCGTCCGCGGACAACGCTGATGGGTTGACGCTGCTCAAGGCCCTCCAGCGGGAATGGCCAAGCGTATTCATCATCGTTCTCACGCTTATCGAGAACGTCGGGGTGTTGCGGTCGGTGCTGCAGCTGGGCATCCCAGGACTGGTCAACAAGGCCGATTCGCTCTCCGTACTCTCCCGATGTATCGCAGCAGTGGTCGCCAGGCGGCATCCGTACGTCAGTGCGTCCATCAAGGCCAATCTGGAAAGGCAGCAGCGGGGTCGATGGGCGGATCACCATGTCGCGCTTTCGCCACGGGAGGCGGAGGTGCTTCGATACTTCGCCACGGGAATGAG
>NZ_JAGXKC010000229.1:0-405 GCF_019091045.1 Stenotrophomonas sp. GbtcB23
GTAGTTCTGCATGACGGAAAGGGTCGAATGTCTGTTCGATACGATCTTGCTAGGGCGAGGAAGGCCTACTACTCCATTGGAAGCAAGGATGAGATGAACACAATTGTGGATGTCGGTGACGACCAGTTCGTTCCTCTTGGCTCCTTGGTCTCACCCCTGACCGCATGGCATGCGGTAGAGGACTTCTTTGTTAAACCTCTAGAGATGCCCGGCAGACTCCACTGGATGAATGCCGAAGAGATTGTTTGCCCCGAGTAGGAGCCTCTTCAAGGGTGTCGAGAATTGCAAAGTAAAAGATCCAATCATCAATGTCGGTTGGGTACAACCTCAGATGCCGGTGGGCCAGGAACAACGAGCGTGCGAAATCGCTGGCTCCTTTACCGGCCAGGGGGCGCAGCTCTCGGC
>NZ_JAGXKC010000023.1:0-66948 GCF_019091045.1 Stenotrophomonas sp. GbtcB23
AGGCCGCCGAATTTGTTGTTCTGCAACGAGGTCGGACACAGCTCGTAAGTACCGACCTTGTAGGGCTGCTGGTCGTCATCCAGACCGATGGTGAACGGCAGCGGGAAGTCGTTTTCGCGAATGACAGCTGCCTTCTGTTCGCGGAAATTGACAGCGGCTTTGCCGTCTCGTGCGGGGAAGCTGCGGGTGGTGAACGTTTCGGCGAGGATCTGAACTTTCATAGTGGGATTACCTTCCAAGCGATGGTCCGGCCGAATGCAAAGGTGACTCTCCATGGGGACGGCCAGAACTCCCCGGTGAGCTTGTCGAAATACCCGCCCTGGCACTTACGGATGTCGGCCTCAGTGCCGAGCGCATCACGTGCCGAGATGGGCGACTTCCACCACCGCAGTTCGCGGCGGGATTCTTCGTTGAGTCCACCGCAGCCATGCGTGCGGAAACCCTTGGGAAATTCACCAGCGGTGATGTTGGTGAACTTGGAGGCGTACTTCGCCATGTATCCAACGGCGTTGCGCGCCAGTTCGAACTTGCTCGAGCCGTGCGGCCACCAGCCACGCGTATCGACCCGACCGAACCACATGCCCTGCGGAACCCACACTAGGAGGTGGTAGTGGGGCCATCCGCGTTGGGTGAGCTCGCCCACCCAGAGGTAACGGAACACCTGACCCGCGAGCCGTCTGAGCCGAGCGACAGTTCGATTGAAGTGGCCGCGCATGCGCTTAAGTAGCTCGCTAACGTCACGAGGGCCGCTACGGCTTCCGTCTCGGTAGGTGAGCGTAACCATGTACCACGCGCCACGGCGCGATCCTTTCTTCGCTTCTTGATCATGAAGGCGTGCACTCGTAATGACGGACTTCCGCATCCGCTGCGCCCGCTGTAAAAGCGGATCAATTTCGATGGAGAGACGACCGGTCTTCAACGCGGTGTCACTTGTTTTGTAATGGACAAGCCCAAGGGCCAGCGCTTCGCGCTGGCCCTCAGGGGTCAGCGCGAGCGGCGCTGCTTTCATGTATTCCGACAGAGAAGCGCCAGAGGCGCGCTTGTGGCGCGAGACGCTTTCAGAGGCCATTTCGGTACGGCGTGCAGCGGCCTGCATCTGACCAACGGACGCATCGAACGCGACGAGCTCGGCGCTCGGCGGCGGCGGCATGGCGTCCAGGCGGATGCGTGCGTTCTTGCTGGTGCAGGCAACGCACAGCCGACCGGGGAACAGGTAGACCGTGGATTCGCCGCAGAAGGAGCAGCAGGCGTCAGTCACGGCGGATATCCGCCGACGCGCGGGCAACGAAAGCAGCGTCACGAATCACACGGGTTTTGTCTTGCTCGCGGCGGTCAAGTACCCACGCCCCGAGTCGCGCCAGACCGATCAGCACGCAGGCCGCTGCTACGACGGCTACGGTGAACATCAGACCTTCCATGCCCTGCCCCTTGCCCCTAGCCCCTAGAAGACCCGCCAGCGGTCTAGGGGAGCTGCTGGCGGGTGTGTCTAGCGCTGCTAAGACACGGGCGCATGTATAGTTCCGCTGAGACACCACTGTCAAGGGGTACTAAGACGTGACCGCCACCAACGAACTGCTCGACGCCGTGCGGACTGCCGCAAACATCCCGTCCGACAACGTTTTGAGCCAAAAACTGGGGATCACTCGCGCCGTCGTAAGCGCGTGGAGAAAGGAGCTATACCCGGTACCGGATGAGCGAATTGCGCAGCTCTGCACCATGGCAAAGCTCGATGGGCCGACCTGGGCGGCACGAATCCATGCCGAACGGGCTCAGTCCCCGGTCGAGCGCGCCATGTGGAAATCCATGCTGGACAGGTTGAGCGCGGTCGCTGCGGTGATCGCGCTGGTGTGCGTCAGCGTGCCGGGGATCGCAAAGGCAAAACCCGTTGATATTCAAGGGTTTGCACGCTCCGACATCGCATATTCTGTATATTATGTAAGCCCCAGGCTGTGTTCGTAAGGAACGCGCATTGCACTCAAACGCTCCCAGCGATCCCCATGCTCGCCCCACGCCCTGGCTACTTCTCCTCTCCCGCCGGCGTGCGATCCAAGGGGCGTTTCCATGGCCAGAACCCTTCGACTTCCAGGACCACCGACCAGCTGAGGAAGGTGCGGATGATGACAAGCAGGCCCAGGGAAAGAATCGCGCGCATGGTGCTGTCCAGCGCAACCGTACGGATGATGTCCGCCGCCACCAGTATTTCCAGACCCAGCAACAGCGCCCGTCCGAGCCTGCGACGAAACCGTTCGTAGCTTTCCACGCGGTCCTTGTGGTGCACGGCCAAGGCGATCACGTAAACCGCTGTCGACACCACGATGGTCACTACGATCAGCGCGATCGCCAGCAACTCGATCGCCAGAGCCGACCATTCGACCCAATGGATCGCAGCCTCTTCGCTTGGCATGACAATGCTCCGGAAGGTCAGTGTTTCCACGGCGACTGGACGCCCTCAGCGAGCGCCGAATCGGCAAGCGTTTGCAATCCAGCCGCAACTTGCGAGTGTCTAGCCTGAGGAGGTTCGGACAGGGCAACCAGCGTTTAAATACCTAGCCCGACCCAGTAAAATTACGTGGATTGGCGGCTGCTTGCGTCTGACGCTACAAAAGCGGAACAACGCCAGGAATACGTTCACCCGCAAGCGCCTTTGCTTCCTGCCGGGCCTGCCGTGCGGAACCGGCGTCACCGCGCTTGCCATACAGCGCAGCCGCCAGCCAGGCGACGCGGTAATCGACAGCGGCGTAGGCTTCCAGTTCGCCGAGTATCGCCGTGGCCTGGTCCATCTGGCCGGCATCCATCAGGATCCGGGCCCGCAACAGGTTGGCCCTGACCCGGTCATTGGGGCTGCCATCGCGATTGGCGATGGCCAGCGCAGCCTGCGCATCACGCAAGGCCGCCGCGCGGTCGCCGAAACGGTGTTGCACGATCGCGCGGGCAAAGGCGTCAGCCGGGTCCGGACGTGCAGCGGCACCGCCCGCGCCTTCTGGCCGCAACCAGCGCGCTGCGTCTGTCGAGGTAGCCGCTGCCTGCACGGCAATGGCAGCGGCGCCTGCATCCTGGCCGTCCGGTCGCGCGCCTGCATCGCCTGCCCAGCGCCCTGCCCCCGCCACGTCGCCACGGGCCATCGCCAAGGCCATGCGCAGGCGCGTTACCGACGGGTCCTGCGCTGTGGTGGCCGCCAGCGCATCGATGGCGGCCTCGGCGTCGCCGAGTTTGCCCGTGGCCAGCGCAACGGTGGCGCGCGCGTTCTGGATCACGGCAATCAACTGCGGGTCTTCCAGCGCGCCGCGCAGCGCGTCGGTCCGCGCGAGTGTCGCCCGCGCCTGTGCGGGCTGCACCAGCTCCAGCTGCGCCAGTGCTTTTGCTGCCAAGGTGGCCGCAAGGTAGTCATTGACCTGGAAACGCTCGAACACGTCGATGGCGCTGTCGAACTCCTGCAGTGCCTGCGGCCAATGGTTGCGCATGCCCTCCATGCGCCCCAGGTTGGCGCCGACCATCGCCGCGGAAACCACGTCGCCGGTGCGTCGCATGGCGATCCGTGCCTGGCCCAGATCGGCCACAGCGGCTTCCAGGTTGCCCTGCTGCACCTGGGCCACGCCGCGACCGTTGTAAGCGTTGCCGAGCAGACTGGTATCGCGGTTGCTGGCGTCGTCGGCCAGTACGGCCAGCGCCTGGCTGTAATGCGCCTGGGCCTGGTCCGGGTGACCCATGCGCAGCGCGACTCCGCCGAGCCCCATCAGCCCCTTGGCGCGCACGCCGGCGGGGGCGGCCGGCTGCTGCGCCAGGGCGCGCTCGAACAGACGCGCCGCGTCGGCCATGCGGCCGGCACGATATTCCAGCTGGCCTTCGCGTACCTGCAGCGCCGCGCTGTCCCGCAGCGATGCCGGCGTAGCCTGGATCTGCGCGCGCGCCGCGTCCAGCTGGCCGGCATCAAGCTCGGCATCGATGCGACGCAGGCGCTCCTGCAGTGCGGTGGGCGCGGCGCGGTCAGGGGACGCACGCTGGATGCGGTGCAGCCAGGCATCGGTGGCCACGGCCATGGCCTGCAGGGGCGTATCCCCCACCGCCTCGACCGATACGTCGCTGCCGCTGTCGAGCACGCGCAGCTGCACCCGCCACTGCGTGCCACTGCGCTGCGCGCTTGGCACTATCAACCAGCGTGCGTCGCTGCGCGCGAGCAGTTGTTTCAAGGTGTCGGTGTCCAGCGCCCCGCTCTCTTCCAGCCCTGCGCCCAGGTGCAGGGTCTGCTCGGTCGGGGTCACCTGCAGCGCCGCACCGCGCAGGCGGTCGGCGGCATATTCCATGGCCCCCAGGCGGACCCAGCTTGCATCGGCCTCATCTTCGGCCACCCGCACCGGCAGCACCGTTGCGCGCATCTGCGCTGCAGCCGTGGAAGCCGTGGATGACGGCGCCGGACGCATGATCCGCGCGACCACGAAGCCCAACAACAGAACAGCTGTTACCAAGGCCAGCACGATCAGCCAGCGTGAGATGCGGCGGCGCCGGGAGACGGAGCCCGCTTCAGGCTCAATGGCAACCGCCACGGGCGCGGGCGCATCGGCGCTTTCGACGTCGGCGATCGCCTCGGGCGCATATGTCGATGTCACGGCCGGCGCGGCCGGATCAAGTTCTTCCACCTCGGCTACCCAGCGGTAGCCGAATCCGGGCACGGTGCGGATCATCGTCTGGCGGTCACCGGCGTCGTCCAGGGCCTTGCGCGCGCGGCGCATGGTCTGGGTGATCACGGTATCGCTCACGTCGGCACGTCCCCATACCGCCGACACCAGCTCATCACGGCCGACCGCGCGTTCGCGGTTGGCCACCAGATAGACCAGGCACTCCAGCGATTTGAGTGGCAACGGCAGCCGATGCCCGGCGCGGCTCAGTTCGCGTACGGCAGGGTCCAGCACGAACTCGCCAAATCGGTACCGGATAAGGCGCATCAACCTGGCCTGCCTCGTGTACGTGGGGGGATCCCCATCCTACGACAGCAGACGCCGCCGATGCTCAGTCGATCCGCACATGGAACGCGTAGATGCGGCGGTTTCGGGTGACCAGTTCCTGGCCGCATTCGAACAGCAGCTCGCCCTGCCCCGCTGCAAGGCCGCGAAAGCGCCAGGTGTGGGGGCCGGCCACGCGGGCCGGCTCCCATTCGAGGTCGAGAACCGCTGCCGGCGTTGTCCTGAGCCAGCATCGGTAGCCGCTGGCTGAATGCGCTGGAAGGCGTACCTCCAGCGGTTGGCCGGGTGCCACTGTCACCACCCGGCCATCATCGCCCTGGTCCAGCGCGATCACCGGCAACGCCATCGTTGCCGGTGCCACGCTACCCCCAGCCGGTGGCTGCACGCCTCCACTGCATCCCAGCAGCGCGCCAGCCAGCAGCGCGGGAAGCGCACGCCGCTTCAATCAGTTCACCTTGACCAGCAGCCGCGCGCCGCTGGTTGCCTGGGTCGCACTCACCGCCAGGTAATAGCGGCCCTGCGCCGGGTTGAGCACGGTGATCGCCTGGTTCACTCCCGGGCGTGCGGACGCGCCCGCATTCTGGTTGGGCAGCGGGTCCATTTCATACCCGGCCAGCAGCTGCAGTTCGCCGCGACCACCGTAGGTGGTGATCTCAAGCCGTGCCTTGCCGGGGGCGACGTCGATCACGTACAGGTCGCGCTGGCCGGCGTCCATGGCCGGCAGCAGCATCGCGGTGCCGGGGCTGGTCGGGATGCCGTCGATCGGCTGGCCGAAGCTGCGCGCCCGCGCGACCGCCGCGGCCGCATCCAGCAGGCCGGCGCCGTTGGGCTGGGTCTGCTTGACCGGGAACGCGCGCGATGTCGCCTTAAGCAGCCCCTCCACCTGCGAGGGCGTCAACGGCTGTGCGGCCACGCTCTGCATCAACGCCACCACGCCCACCACATGCGGCGTGGCCATCGACGTGCCGGTGTAACCGGCGTAGATGTCGCTGCCCGGTACCGTGGTGCCGTTGTTGAGGGCGGACCAGATGTAGCCGTTCGGGCTCCCCTCGGTGCCGGCGCCACCGGGCGCGGCCAGGTCGACGCCCGCACCATAGTTGGAATAGCTGGCGCGCTGGCCGGAATAGCCGGTGGCACCGACCGTGATTACGTTGGCGCAGCTGGCCGGCGCGTGGTCGGTGACCGGCGCGTTGTCGTTGCCCGCAGCCACCACCACGACGGTGCCGAGGCTCACTGCCGCGTTGATCGCCGCCTGGGTATCGGCGTCGCAGGCGTGCGCACCGCCCAGGCTCATGTTGATCACTTCCGCCGGTGTGGTGTTGTCCGGCACGCCGTCGATGTGGCCACCGGCGGCCCAGACGATGGCGTCGTTGATGTCGGAGGTATAGCCGCCGCAGCGACCCAGCACGCGTACCGGCAGGACCTTGGCGTTGTAGGCGATGCCCGCCCCGCCCACGTTGTTGTTGGTGACTTCGGCGATCGTGCCGGCCACGTGGGAGCCGTGCCAGCTGCTGTTGCTGGCCGGTGCGCCATCACCGCATTCGTTGATCGCGCTGTAATCGCCGATATCCCAGCCGCCCGGCACGCGGCTGTCGTCGGCGCGGTGCGAGACGAACGCATCGGAAATGAAGTCGTAACCCGGCAGCAGGTTCGCTTCCAGGTCGGCATGGTGGGTGGCGCCGGTGTCGATCACCGCCACCACCACCCCGGCACCGGTGGCACCGGATTCCCATGCGGTGGTGACCCGTGCGCCGCCGGCGCCGGTGCCGTAGTGCCACATCTGGTGGCTGCTCAGCACCGGGTCATTGGGCACGGCCGCGGCGTGCATCATGCGGTCCACCCGCACCGACGCCACGTTGGGGTCGGCGGCAATGGCGCGCATCAGGGTTTCGGCCTGGCTGCGATCAAGCCGCTGCGAGGCGCGCACCACGTGCTGGCCACTGAAGGTGGCGCGCAGGCTCTTCACCTGCAGTGCGGCGCTGCCCTGCTGGGTCGCAAGGCGGGCGCCCAGCTGCGGGCGGGCACGGCTGGCAGCGGCGTCCAGCGAACGCTGGCGGGCCGCAGGCTGGGTGCGCTCGGCGGTGCCGGGCTTGTAGGTGACGATGAAACGAGGCGACAGCGTTGCATCTTCAATGGAGGCCAGGTCGACGGTGCCGGCGAAGGCGGGCGCGCAGGCAGCGGCCACCAGCAGGCTGAGAACGGAGCGACGGAAATGCATGAGTGGATTCCTGGTATGCGGAGTCTGGAAAGGGGAATTACAGGTCGACGCCGAAGCCGAGGCCGGCCGAGCGGTCGTCGCTGCTGAAGGCGCCACCGATGCTCATCGAGACGCGCTCGCTCAGGGCCTTGGAGTAGCCCACCGACAGCGCGCTCTCGCCGTTCTGCCAGCCCACGCCGGCGGCCACGCGACCGCGCGGGCTGCGCGAGTTGGCGGCGTTGATGGCCATGTTCATCATCGCGCTGCCCATCGCGCCCTGCCGGTCCAGGCGCTTGTCCTGGGCGTTCAGGCGCGCGTTGACGTCATTGCGGAGCAGATCGAAGCTGTCGTTGAGGCCCTGCAGTCGCGAATCGGCATAGGCATTGGCACGGGTGAGGGTCTGGGTGGCCGTTGTGTCGGTGTAGCTGTTGGCCGAGGCCAAGGTAGCCGCATCGGCGTCCTGCATCTGGGCGACGTTGGCCGCATCGGTGCCTGCGGTGCCGGCAGCCACCTGGGTGATGCGGCGCTGCTGGCTGGCATTGCCGACCGACACGGTGTTCTCCTGATCGGCCACGGCGCCCTGCCCCAATGCGACCGCACCGCTGGCGCTGGCATGGCTGTCGGCGCCCACGGCAACGGCGTTGTCGGCGCTGGCGTCGACCATGGCATTGCTGCCGACCGCCACACTGTTGGCCGCAGCGACGCGGGCACCGCTGCCCACCGCAGTGTCGTTCGGGTCCGCGGCGCTGGAGCCGGCGCCTACGGCCAGGCCATCGCCCGTGCCCATCGGCACCTCCGACGCCGTCGGAGCCGGTGCTGCCGCTGCCGTCTCCAGCACGGCCACGCGCCCCTGCAACCCGCTGAACGCGGCATCGATGGCGTTGAACGTGGCGCCGGCGCTGGTGTACGCCCTGCCCTGGAAGCCGAAGCTTGGCGCGCTGATGCCGCTGGCGCTCACCGCCGCGCCGCCGCCGAGTGCGGTGGCCACGGTATCGAGCTGCGAGCCGATCGTGCCGCCCACATCCGCCACCACGGCATCGAGCTGACGCTTGTTCACGGCGTCGGTCGCGTCCACGGCATTGTCGACGTTGACCACGCGGCGTTCGGCACCGGCACTACCGACCGACACCACGTTGTCCTGCTCGGCGGACGCATTCATGCCGATGGCCACGCTGTTGAGGCCGTACACGGTGGCGCCGCTGCCGATGGCCACGCTGCCGGCGGTTTCCACCACCGCGTAGCTGCCGATCGCCACGGCATCGTCGCCGCCGGCGTAGCTGTTGTAGCCGGTAGCCACGGCGTACTGGCCCGTAGCGAACGCGTTGGTACCGGCCGCCACCGCCGATTCGCCCGCAGCGTAGGCATAGGTGCCCAGCGCGGTGGCGGAATCTCCGCTGGCCTGGCTGCCCTCGCCCACCGCCGCGCTGGACACGCCCGATGCCTGCGCGTTGGCGCCCAGCGCCGTGCTGCCCATGCCGACCGCCTGCGCCGCGGTGCCCATGGCCAGTGCGGAGGTGTCCGACGCCAGCGCGCCAGTACCGAAGGCGATGGCGTTGCTGGACTCGCCGCTCGAACCCGGTGCGGTCTTGGCATCCTGGCCGAACGCAATGTTGCCGGTGCCGGTGTAGCCGTCGGCATATGCGTTTTCGCCAATGGCGATATTGCGATGCCAGGTGGCGGTCGCCTGGTCGCCGAGCGCGATGCTGGCCACCCCGTAGGCCATGGTCTGCGTGCCGATGGCAATGGCGTCGGCATCGGCGGCCGTCGCTTCGCGACCTACTGCAACGCTGGACCGCCCGGCGGCCTGGGCAAAGAAGCCGCCGGCGAACGAACCGGACACCACCTTGGCATCGGTGCTGTCGTAGTTGCGGATCACGCTGGTAGGGCCGGGGTTCTCGGTGTCGCGGTCGCCGGTGCTAGCCGCCGGGCCCAGCGCGGTGGCGTAATTGCCGAAGGCATACGTGCCGCTGCCGAACGCGGCAGTGCCCAGGCTGGTGGCGAACGCCTTGCCGTAGGCATTGGAGATGTTGCCCGGACCGCGCGGCGCACTGCCGAAGGCCTGCCCCCAGTCCAGCCAACCCCCTACCGCCACCGAACCGGTGCCCAAGGCGTAGGACATGTAACCCAACGCACTGGAATACGGGCTGTAGGCAATGGAGGTGTAGCCGATGGCGGTGCCATTGGTGCGAACCGACTGGGCGCCGGCACCGATGACGGTGGAATTCTGGTCGGGCAGCCAGTTCGGGCTGAAGGGGGTATAGAGCGTGTCGCCCCCGGTGGCCGCACCGGCGCCGATCACCACGTTGTTGTTGCCCTTGGAGGTGGCGCCATTGCCGATTGCGATGGAGTTGACCGCCGACTCGACCGCGGTGAGCTGTGCGAAGCTCCCGCCCCAGTCGCTGACGAAGCTGGTCTGGTTGCCCTTGTCGCCGGTGACCGTAGCACCGTTGCCGAGGGCGATGGAGCCGTTGCCGTTGACGGTCGCATTGTTGCCCATCGCAATCGAATTCTGTGCCGGCGTTTCGTTGCGGGTCTCGATCTTGGTGATGACGCCGTTGGCGTCCTGGCTGACCGTCACGCTGCCGTTGATGGCGCGCACCCGGCTGCCGGTACCCAGCGCGATGTTGTTGCTGCCGTTGGCCAGGGCGCCACTGCCCATTGCCACGGAGTTGACGCTGCTCCCGGACGGGGTGGTGGCGACCGTAGTACTGGACTGCTGCTGCGGGCTGCCCTGGGTGTAGAGCGAGGTGGTCGTGGTCGCCGAGCCCGAATGCACCGCGCCGGCCTGGTTGCCGATCGCCACGCTGCCATCGCTGACCGTGAGCGCGCGTACCCCTATGGCAGTGCTGTTGGCGCCAAGCGCCTGGGCGGCAGCGCCCACGGCGGTAGCGTTCACGCCCTTGCCCCAGGTGACTTCGTTGGCGTCGACCAGGCCATCGCCGTCCAGATCGACCCAACTGCCCAGCGCGGTGCTGCCCGTGCCGCTGGCGTTGGCGCCGGTGCCACAGGCCAGTGCCTGGTCGCCGGTTGCCGTGCTGTCGAGAGGCAGGGGAACGCCGCTGCCATCCACCAGCTGGCAGTTCACACCGGCGTAGGCCGGCAGGGTGAGGACGGACAGAAGCGCAGCGGTCAGCGCTTTGCGATGCAGGGTGCGTGAGGTCGGAAGCATGGGCGGGCTCTGGGTGAGAAGCCACTAGAACGCCCCATCCGCCGCCGCCGTGCATGACGCCGTCGTGACATTGACGCCAAAATTGATGTCATTGAGGTGACATGGGTGACATTGTGGTGAAATCTGCAGCTACCGGCGGTCGATCCCGGTTCGCGTGATGCGTCACGCAAATGGGCGGGAACCGCAGGTCAGGGGCTGATCTCGTCACGTTGCCGGTCGATCTGGAGCAGCACGTCGGCCTTGCCCTCTTCCGCCGGCATCCGCCGGACCAGGTTCCGCAGCATCTGCAGGTCCTGAAGCCAGCCCAGCCCGTCACTGGTCCTGTGCAGTGCCTTCGCCTTCCTGGTGCTGGCAACATGGCCCTTGGCATCTCCGCCCAACGCACCGAGCGCCTGCCCGGCGTCGAGTTGCATGCGCAGTCGTCGCACACGTCTTCGCCAACGGTGGATGGCTTCGGCGTCACCGTCCGAAGCCGCGCGCGAGGCCGCCCGCTTCACCCGTCGCTCGCTGCGTGCGAGCGCGGCCCGAACGTGCCGCCGTCGCAGACGCTCCCACGGCTGGGCATCAAGCCGCTGCAGAACGCGCTCGATCGTCCTTCGCCTGCGTGCAAATTGCGGGTCGACGGCCACAGCGAGCTGCAGAATGCCCGCGCGCCTCTCCTCAAGCGTGCCCACTACCGCTGCCCACGCGGGACCGGGGTGCAAGGCCTGAAGCCGTTTGGCCGCCTCGACCACCACATGCGCATCCCGAAGCGCTGAAAGGCTTTTGCCGAGCCGTCGGAGCGAGCGATCCTCTCGTTCCAGCTCGAATTCGTCTTCATCCAGCAGCGCCAGCACCGCCCGCATGCGCCGGATGGCTTTGCGTGCTGCATGGATGCCTTCGTTCTGGTCGTCCGGCGCAGCCAACGCCGCCAGGACACGGGCGCCGTCCTGCGCCAGGAGCTCCCGCGCTACCGCACCAGGTGCATCTGCCAGCATGGGTGACTCCGCGCCGTGACGTCGGCAGAGTGTATCGAATCCGCTCAGCCCGGCCCCGGCGTGTCGGGCTGCTCAGGATCCAGCCTGGGCATCCAGGACACGTTCGACAAACGCCACCGCATTGCGGAGCACCTCGTCGAAGTCGGCCGCTTCGGCCACATCCGGCTGTATCCAGCGCTGGTCCCTCAACGCGACCACGAACACGAACGCGGGCTTGCCCTGCGGCTGCCACGCGGTCACATGGTAGTCCTGTCCACGATACGACGCATCCAGCGTGGCACTGGCGACAGTGGCCTGCCCTCCCTGCCCGGCCTGTCGCGACGCGTCGCCCCATACGTCGCCTGCCTGGGCTGCCTGCTCCGGATCCCGCACCTCCGCGCCGAAGCGTACCAGCCGGGCGGCTGGCAGGCGGCTGTACCTGCCGGAGGACACATCGGAGATGCCGCACAGCTCTGGCGGGCGCGGGCCACGCACCTGCACCATGCCTGCGGAGGTACGGTTGGAAGTCAGTCTGGACATCGGGCCTGCCCCACTAGCGATCACCTGACCAAAGTCTGGCGGTGGGCCCGTTCCGGCGCATCAGTAAAGCCGCGGGGACATCGTGCGTACTCTTACTTAACAGCACCGATGACGCGTGCGCGAACATCCATTGCCGCCAGGCACGCTCAGTAAATCTACTGGCCCGTTCTTCCACGCGCTTTTCATGCGCCCGGTACAACCCTGTGCGGAGTCCGGTTCACGCCGCGAGGAACGCCCATGCTGCCCGCCCTGCTCCGACGTATCGCCGTTCAGCTGTTCGACAATGGCGTGCTGCGGCTGATCTTCGAGAACACGCGCAACATGGCGGTGTCCTCGCTGATCACTGCCGCCGGGCTGGAAGTCGTCCGCGCGGGGCCGGGCGACCTCGACCTGGTCAACCCCACCGTGGCCGGCTACGTGGTGGTCACCATCGGGGTCAGCCTGCTGCTGCTGAACCTGGGCGACGGCCTGTGGCGGTTGAGCCGCATGAAGTCGCACCTGGTCCTGCAGATCCTGCTGTGCGGCGCCTACGCCTTCATTTTCTGGCGCGTGGTGTACCTGGTGCTGTACTTCAAGGCGGGCGGCGGGATGAGCATGAACACAGGTGGCTGACCCGCTCAGCGTGCATCCTTGTAGATCTTGCCGTCCTTCATGATCACGTCGAAGTTGGCGTCTGGATCGGCAATGACGTTGATGTCGGCCAGCGGATCGCCTTCGACCAGCAGCAGGTCCGCCAGCGCCCCTTCTTCCACCACGCCAACACGCCCAGCATAAGGGCTGCGCTTGCCCGACAACGCCAACAGCTGGGCGTTGGTGCCGGTGGCCATCACCAGTGCCTCGGCCGGCGTGTACCAACGGGTCAGGCTGGCCAGGATGCGGTTCTGCTGGGAGGCCAACGCACTGGAAAACAGCACGTCGGTGCCGAAGGCGGTCTTGAGCTTGTACTTGATGGCGAAGCGGTAGGTCTGGTCGGTGCCGGCGAATACTTCCTGCGCCTTCTCCCACTGCTCTGAGCCCTTCGGGAAGGCGTTCGCCAGCTCCGGCGGGAACGGCTGCGTGCTGAGCCAGGTGCCGGTGTCGCGGATGCGGCGGGCAGTGGCGTCGTCCATCAGGCTGCCGTGCTCGATGCACTTCACCCCGGCACGGATGGCGCGCTGGATGGCTTCCGGGGTGTAGGCGTGCACCGTGACGTAGGTGCCCCAGTCGGTGGCTGCTTCCACCGCCGCGCGGACTTCCGGTTCGGTGAAGGTCACCACGTCCAGCGGGCTGTGCGGGGAAGAGACGCCGCCTCCGGCGGTGAGCTTGATCTGGCTGGCGCCCCGCATCAGCTGCTCACGCACGCGCACCCGCAGTTCGTCAGGGGTATCGGCAATGGCGCTGTCACCCAGTACGTCATGGCGCGAGCCGGGCTGGCCCACGGTGCGCGGCAGGTCGGAGGCCTCGCGGAAATCGCCATGGCCGCTGGTCACGGTGATCATCGCGCCGGAGGGCCAGATGCGCGGCCCGTCGGCATGGCCGGCGTCGATGGCCGCTTTCAGGCCCCACACCGCGCCGCCAACGTCACGCACGGTCGTGAAGCCACGCAGCAGCGTCTTGCGGGACTCTGCCCCGGCCACGATGTTGATGTAACCCGTATCGGCCGTCATCAACGTCTGGATCGGGATGCCGGCGAACATGCTGTGCCAGTGCATGTCGATCAGCCCGGGCATGAGGGTGCGGCCGCGCCCGTCGATGCGGCGCGCGCCGGGCGCGTCGATCGCACCGGCCGAGATGCGCGCGATGGTGCTCCCCTGCACCAGCACGTTGCTGGGTGCGGAAAGGCGGCCGTGGGTGCCGTCGAAGATGCGCACGTTGGTGAACAACGTGGCGGCAGGTGCCGCGCCGGTCGCCGGCGGCGGGGAAGCATCGCCCCCCGGTGCCTGCTGCAATGCCGAATGCGCGCCTGCCGACGCGGCCAGGCCGATCGAAACCAAGGCACCCAGAATCCGGACAGTCAGTCGTTGCGACATGGCACTACGCCCCCGTGGCGGTTGTTGCGCTGGTATAGGAGCGGACACGTTAGGGCCATGTGTTTGCGGAAAATACTGGTGCGGGTTTCACTGCTGCATAACCAGGCCGGGCGGGTAATTGGACGATCTCGCAGGAGTGGCCTGTCATGACCGTGTTCTCCCGACTTGGCAAGGACCCCGGCTCCATCGGCGTGGCAATGAAGTCCAGCTGGCAGCGCCTGTTGATCGTGGGCGTACTGTTGCTGGTGCTGGGCGCGTTCGGCATTTACGCCTCCTCCTTCATGGTCCGCACCATGACGGTACTGGTGGCCGGCTTGCTGGTGATTGCCGGTGCGTTGCAGCTGACCGAGGCGTTCCTGCTGCACGGCCTGCCCAGTTTTGCGATGACCATCCTGCTGGGGGCGGCGCAGATCATCGGTGGCGTGGCCATCTACACGCACCCGGAGTGGGCCGCGTACGCCGTGGCGACCACGGTGGCCGCGGTACTGGTGGTGCAGGCCATCGCGCAGATCAGCCTGGCATTCCGGTTTGCACCGGGCGGCAAGCGCTGGATCTCCCTGGTGTCGGGGCTGGTGGCGCTGGTGGCCGCGGTGGTGTGCGTGAGCGGCGTGGCCTGGGCCGGGCGCGCCTCCGCGTCCTGGGGCGTGGGGTTGGCGCTGCTGGCCATGGGTGTGGCGTACATCGCCATTGCCCTCCTGTTTCGGCAGGACCGGGATCCTGCGGCCTCCCCTGCGCGGCGTTAGAACGCGCCTTCCAGGTAGGTGTAGATGTAGTTGGAGCCGCCATCGACGGTGCCCAGCATCTGCGCCGAACCGAAGATGCCGGAACGGTGCGATACCCCGAAACCGAAGTACAGCTCGTGCCAGCGCTCGCTGCCGAAGATGTCGCCCAAGCTCACATCGATGCTGGGATCCAGGTAGTTCAGCACCTTGGACGTGTTGCGCTCGCGGCGTGCCTGCGACTGCACTTCCGCATACGGCACGCGCTCGGCGTAGGACACGCCGAAGCCGAAGCCAAGCCGGGTCTTTACCCGGTGCGACCACGGGAACCCGTAATAGAAGCCCTTCATGTAGGCATCGATCTGCCAAGAGTCCGGCTGGTGCCCCTTCTCGTCGTGGCGCAGCACGCCCACGTAGCCGACCAGGTCAAGCGGCCAGCCGTTGAGGCCAGACACGAACGGGCGGCCCACGTGTATGCCCCAGATGTCGGTGGGATCGTCATCGTTGAGGCTGACGCAGCTGAAGGTCATGATCTTGACCAGGTGGCAGCCGTCGTCCGAATCACGCCCGTAGAACACCTTTACGTAGGTGGGGGTGCCCTCCTTGTCCCAGCGCACCTGGCCATTGCCGAAATCGTAGGCGGCGCCGACCATCGCGCCCCACTGCATGTCGCTGTCCACCAGCGGGCTGTTGCGGATGGTGCTGGAATAGCGCTTGGCGAACACGCCGCCGACCAGGCTCCAGTTCTGCAGGATGCGGTAGCGGCCGTACAGGCCGGCGGTGATGTCCAACCCGCTGCCGGCCGAATACTCGGTGCGCTCCGCAGTCACTTCATAGGGCTCCACGCCGAAGTAATAGTCGTTGAGCTTGGCACTGCGCCAGCCCAGGGTAAGCACCGGCTGCAGCGCCCAGCGGTCGCCGCGCAGCGTATACCCGTACCCGGCGCGCACTTCGGTGCCGTTGGAGTTATTGGAGATGTCCTGGCGGACCGTAAAATCCAGCGCGTGGTTGTCGTGCTTGAAGTAATAACGCGCGTCGATGTCGGCCTCGCTGTTGCGGGTTTCCATGCCCTCGAGGATGTCGGGGGTTTCGTCCTCGGGGTAGCCTTCCAGCCGCCGTTCGACGAACAGTTCCAGGCCCTGGTCCTCGCGCGGGGTGAAGCGCACGCCGGCCGCGTTGGAGCGCAGGAAGAAGCGCTCGCCCTCGTACAGGTACAGCGGCATGATATCGACCCGGTCGTCGGCGCCCTTGTACGGTGACGATTCGATCCTGCCGAGGAAGCCCAGCCCGGCGCTGCCGGGCTCTTCCAGAATGGTGCCGAGCATGGCGTCCTGCGCGGCCACCGGCGCGGCGGCGGCCAGTGCGCTGACCAGCAGCATTCTTCGTAGTCTGCGCGTAGCCATGACGTCTCCTATTTCACGAAGTCGTACTTGAGCGCGGTCTGCAGGCGGAACACATCGCCGCTGGCACCACTCTGCTCCTGCAGCTTGCCGTACAGCAGTTCGGCGCCCCAGCTCCAGCTCGGCGCCGGCTGCCAGATGATGTTGGCGGCGGCGTAGTCGCTGCGGCGGAACACGGTCGGGTCGAGCAGCTGGTCGCGTTCCAGGTACAGCCGGCTGTAGGTCACGGTGCTGCGCCAGCGCTGCGACCAGTGGTGCGTGTAGCCCAGCCATCCGCCGTACTGCTGCAGCACCTGCAGGTCGCCCTGGGGATCGACCACGCCATCAAGGTTCAACCCGCCAAGATCGCCGATGAAGGCTGAGATGCCCTGCCCGCCCAGCGCACCGAACACCATGTAGTCGCCATTGTCGCCCCAGCCCCAGGTGCCGCTGAGGGCCAGCCCGCCGGCGGTGGCGCTGTCGCTGCCCTCATTGCTGTCCTGCGCCGAATCGTAGGCCAGGTACCGCAGCAGGCCGGACGCCTGCAGGCTGCCCCAGTCCGCTTCATGCCGGGCCGCCAGCACCAGATTGGGGGCGGCCGTGCGCGAGCGTTGGGTGGCGCCGTAGAACTGCAGTTCGGGGGCGCGATGCTCGGCCGCGAGGATGAACTGGTTGCCGTTGCCCAGCGGGAAGTACTGGCGGATGCTGGCCACGCGCGCCGACGGCGACGCGCCAGGGCCGGCGAAATCCAGCGTATCCGGGCCCGAATCCAGGTCCATGAAGGCCGACCAGCCAAAGCCCACGTAGGTGTTGCCCAGCTGCCCCCACGCATGCCGCAGGCGGTAGCCGTAGCTGCCGCCGGAGCCGAAGAAGTCGTTCTGGATCAGGAAGCGCAATTGGCCGGCGCCGGTATCGCGGCGGCCCTCGAGGGTGAGCCGGGTCTGGCGGGCGTGCATGTTGAAGCGGGTGCTGTCGCGGCCGCCATCCACTGGAATGTCGGAGGTGATGAACTGGTCGCTGTCGCCGGCATCGCCGCTGTCGAACATCGCATCCAGCTTGGCGTAGCCACCCAGCCGCAGCCACGTGCCGGTGCCGGGAATGAGGAAGAAACCCTCCAGTTCATCGCCCGGGGGCACTTCGTTGTCCACGCGGGCCGACGCCTGTTCGTCCTCGTCGAAGGTCTCGCGCGCAGGCAGCGGCGACGGCGGCACGTTCAACGCCGCGGGCGAAGCCGCGACCAGCGGTGCGGCGGGCACCGATACCGCGCCCGGCGCAGCCGCCGCGGCAGGAACTGGCGCGGTGGGCGTGGCCGTGGCGGGCGCCGCCGGCGGCGCAGTGGCCTGGCCGGATTCAAGCGCCTGGATCCGCGCGGTGAGCATGTCCACGGTCTGGCGCAGCCGCTGGATCTCCGCGTCCTGGGAAGCGTCGCGGGTCTGGGCGACGACGGCGCCCGGCAGCAGTACGGCGGCCAGGCAGAGGGTTCGGGTGGGAATGCGCATGGAAAACGGCCTCGCTGGGATATCGGGAACATGAAAAAAATCAGTCGACGGGAACCTCCCGCTGGCCCTGGCCGCCGCCCAGTGCGGCGTACAGGTTCACCGCGTCCTGCAGCGCGGCTGCGCGCAGCTGCAGCAGGTTCTGTTCGGCGGCGAAGTGGTTGCGCTCGGCATCCAGCACTTCCAGGTACGGGGTCAGGCCGACGTCGTAGCGGTCGTGCGCGGTGACCACCAGCGCCTGCTGCACCTCCACCGCGCGGATCTGCGCCTGGATCTGCCGGTCGTTCTGTTCGGCGGCCACCAGCCCGCTGGCAACTTCGCGGAAGGCGTTCTGCACGGTGGACTGGTAGGCCGTCTCCCGCTCGTCGCGGGCGGCATTGGCCCCGTCCACGCGCGCACGGCGGGCACCCCAGTCGAGCAGCGGCAACACCGCGCCGGCCCCGAACGACCACACCCGGTTGCTGTCCGACACCAGCCCGGACAGCTCGTTGGAGGCGTAGCCGCCCGCGCCGGTCAAGGCGATGATCGGGAAGTACAGCGCCCGCGCGACGCCGATGTTGGCGTTCGCGGCACGCAGCTGGTGCTCGGCCAGGCGCACGTCGGGGCGCGCTACCAGCAGCGCCGACGGCAGTCCGGGGTCGAGCCGGGTGAGCTGCGCGTCGGGATCCAGCGGCAGCCCGGGCGGCAGTGCCGGCGGCAGCGGCGCCCCCACCAGGAACTGCAGCAGCTGCAGCGCCTGGCCCTGGGTGCGCCGCAGCTGCGCCAGCTGCAGTTCGGTCTGGGTCACCAGCGCATAGGACTGGTTGAAATCAATGGACGACGTCAGCCCGGCGTCCATGCGCAGCTGGGCCAGTTCCAGGGTTTCGTTACGGCTGGCCAGCGAGCGCTCGGCCAGCACGATGCCTTCGTCGCTGGCGCGTACGGCGTAGTAGCTGGCCGCGACGTTGGCGACCAGCGACAGTTCCGCCGTGTTCCGGGCTTCCTCGGTGGCCAGGTACTGGCGGCGCGCCACTTCGCTGAGGTTGGCTACGCGGCCCCAGAAATCCAGCTCGAACGATGGGATGCCCACCTGCAGCCCATAGCTGTCCACGGTGACCCGGGGCGCGCCGTCGGCGGCGCTGAGCGGTGTGCGCAGGCGCTGGCCCGACGCGCTGGCATCCAGCCCGGGCAGGCGCTGGCTGCGCTGGATGCGGAACTGGGCGCGCGCCTGTTCGATCCGCGCAGCCGCGCCGGCGAGGTCGCGGTTGTACACCAGCGCCTTGCCGATCAGGTCGCGCAGTACCGGGTCGTGGAAGAAGTCCTGCCAGGGAATGGCCGGTGCCGCGGCACCGCCCGTCGTTGACGCCGGGAACCGCGCAGGAACCGGCGCCTCCGGGCGCACGTAATCCGGCGCGAAGTTGCAGCCGGCCAGCTGGCAGAGTGCCAGCGCCGCCCCCGCACGCCAGAACAGACCGCTACGCATCGGCGTCCTCTTTCGGTACGGGCGCGGCGGGATCGACCGTGCGCGGACGTGCACGCCGGCGCAGCAGGAAGTAGAACAGCGGGGTGAAGAAAATCCCGAACAGGGTGGCGCTGAGCATGCTGCCCAGCACGCCGGTGCCCACCGCCTGGCGGCTGGCCGCACCGGCACCGGTGGCGATCACCAGCGGCACCATGCCCACGATGAAGGTCAGGCTGGTCATCAGGATCGGGCGCAGGCGCTGCTGCGCGGCCTGCAGGATCGCATCGCGCACCGGCACGCCCCGCGCTTCCTCGTCGAGCCCGAACTGCACGATCAGGATCGCGTTCTTGGCGGCCAGGCCGATGATGGTGACCAGGCCCACCGTGAAGTACACGTCGGCCGACATTCCGCGTGCGGCGGTGAACACCACCGCGCCGAGGATGCCCAGCGGCACCACCAGCAGCACGATCACCGGGGTCACCCAGCTTTCGTACAGCGCGGCCAGCAGCAGGAACGCCACGATGAAGGCCAGGCCGAGCAGCATGCCCACCTGCCCCGACGCTTCGCGCTCCTCGCGCGCGGTGCCGGTCCACTCGTGGCGCATGCCCGGCGGAAGCACCTCGTCGGCGATGCGCTCCATCTCCACCAGCGCCGCGCCACTGGACACGCCGGGCGCGCCCTGCCCCGACACCGTGGCCGACAGGAACCCGTTGTAGCGCTCTACCTGCTGCTCGCCGACCGTCCAGCGCGTGGTCGCGAAGGCGGAGAACGGCACCGACTGGCCGTTGCTGCCGATCACCCGCAGGTCGGACACATCCTCGGCGCGCATGCGCTGTTCGGCGTCGCCCTGGATGAACACCCGCAGCACGTTGCCCTGGCGCACGAAATCATTGACGTAGGCCGAGCCGAACATGATGCCCAGTGCCTGGTTGACCTGCGACAACTGCACGCCCAGCGCACGCGCCTGGGTGCGGTCGATATCCACGAACAGCTGAGGGGCGCGCGGCATGCCTTCCGGGCGTACGCCAGCAAGGCGGTCGTTGGCGGCGGCGCGGGCGGCAATGCCCATGGCGGCCGCGCTCAAGCCGGCACCGCCTACGCCGCTGCGGTCTTCAATCTTCATGCTGAAGCCGGAGGCGTTGCCCAGCGACTGGATCGCCGGTGGGTTGAGCGCGAACACCTGCGCCTGCGGGATGCGGGTGAACGCCGCGCTCATGCGCGCGGCCAGCGACATGGCGCTGCGCTCGCTGCCGCTGCGCTCGGCCCAAGGGTGCAGGTCGACGAAGGACATGCCCACCGCCTGGCCCTGGCCAAAGAAGCTGAAGCCGATCACCGTGGCCACGTTGCGCACTTCCGGCTGCTGGCGCAGGATCGCCTCGGCCTGCTCGGCCGCTGCGCGGGTGCGCTCCATGGTCGCGCCGGGCGCGGCGTTGTAGGCCACGAAGATGTAGCCCTGGTCTTCGGTGGGCAGGAAGCCGCCGGGCAGGCGCGCATACAGCAGGCCGGTGATCAGCGTGACCACCACGAACACGCCGATCCACAGCCACGGGCGCACCAGCATGCTGCCCACCCAGCCAGCGTAGCTGCGGCTGCTCTTGTCCAGCCCGGTGTTGATGGCGCTGAACAAGCGCCGGCCGGGTCCGCCCTTCCCCACCTGATCCTTGGCCGGGCGCAGCATCGCACCGCAGATGGCCGGGGCCAGGGTCAGGGACAGAATCGTGGAGACCACCAGCGATACGCTGAGCGTGACCGCGAACTGCCGGTAGATGCCGCCGGCCGAACCGGGGAAGAACCCCATCGGGATGAACACCGCCAGCAGCACCAACGTAGTGGCGATGATCGCGCCGGACAGCTGCCCCATGGCCTTGGCCGTGGCTTCGCGGGGTGGCAGATCCTCCTCGCGCATGATCCGCTCGACACTCTCGACGATCACGATGGCGTCGTCGTTGAGGATGCCGATCGCCACCACCATCGCAAACAGCGACAGCAGGTTGATCGAAACCCCGAACGCCAGCAGGCCAAGGCACGCCCCCAGCAGCGAGACCGGCACCACGATGGTGGGCAGGAACACCGCGCGCCAGCTCTGCAGGAACAGCAGCACCACGATGGAGACCAGCACCAGCGACTGCAGCATGGTCACCGCCACGCCGTTGACCGATTCGGTGATGAAGGGCGTGGTGTCGAACGGGGTGGTCCACTGCATGCCGTCCGGGAAGCTGGCTTCCAGGTCCTCCATGCGCTCGCGAACCGCGGTGGCGGTGGACAGCGCATTGGCGCCGGTGGCCAGCGATACCGCAAGGCCGGCGGTTTCCTGGCCGTTCAAGCGCAGGTTGAAGGCGTAGTTGTCGTTGCCCAGTTCCACCCGCGCCACATCGCCCAGCCGAACGGTGGCAGCGCCCG
Organism: Stenotrophomonas sp. GbtcB23; assembly: GCF_019091045.1. Classification (NCBI taxonomy): domain Bacteria; kingdom Pseudomonadati; phylum Pseudomonadota; class Gammaproteobacteria; order Lysobacterales; family Lysobacteraceae; genus Stenotrophomonas; species Stenotrophomonas sp. GbtcB23. Next base: position 21,265 of record NZ_JAGXKC010000023.1, read on the forward strand.
GGGTGGCGCGGATGATCACCTGGCGGAACTGTTCGGGGGTGCTGAAGCGCCCGCGCATGACGATCTGCGCGGTGGTTTCGGTGGACGGCGTGGTCGGCTGCAGGCCGAGGCCGCCGCCGGCGGTCTGGGCGTTCTGCTCACGCACCGCCGCCATCACTTCGCCGGGCGAGATGCCATAACTGACCAGCTTCTCGCGGTCCAGCCAGATCCGCATCGCGTAACTGGAGCCGAACAGGGTCACATCGCCCACCCCGTGCACGCGGCGCAGTTCGTCGGCGATGTTGCTGTTGGCGTAGTCGCCCAGCTCCAGCGCTGAATAGCGGCCCTTGTCGGACTGCAGCGAGATCAGCATCAGGAAGCCATTGCTGGCCTGGGTCACCCGCACGCCCATCTGCCGCACTTCATCGGGCAGCCGCGGCTCGACCCGGGCCAGGCGATCCTGCACCTGCGACCGGGCGATATCCAGGTCGGTACCGCTGCGGAAGGTCACCCGGATCTGCGCCGTGCCATTGGCACGACTGGTGGAGGTCATGAACAGGAAATCGTCCACGCCGCTGAGTTCGTTCTCGATCACCGAGGTCACGGTACGGTCCAGCGTCTGCGCGTCGGCACCGACGAAGGTGGCCGAGATGCTCAGCGAGGGTGGCGCCACGTCGGGGTACTGCTCCACCGGCAGGCTGACCAGGGCGATGCCACCGAACAGGATGGCGAACAGCGCGATCACCCACGCCAGCACCGGGCGGTAGACGAAATAACCACTCATGGGGCTTTAGCCTTCGCCCTGAGATCTGCGTCGGGCTGTATCGCCACGGGTTGGCCGGGCTGGATCTTGTGCCAGCCGTCGACAATCACCTTGTCGCCGGGGGTAAGGCCCGACTGCACCACCCAGCGTCCGCCGGCCTGCCCGGCCAGCGTCACCGCGCGACGCACCGCGACGTTCTCGTCATTGACCAGCATCACCGTGGCTTCGTCCTCGCCGACCTGGATGGCGCGCTCGGGCAGGCTGGTGCCGTTACGGATGCTGCCGATGGCCAGGATGCCGCGCACGAACTGGCCCGGCAGCAGCCGGCCATCGGGGTTGGCGAAGCGCGCGCGCAGGGTGCGGCTGCCGGTGGCCGGGTCGATGGCGGTTTCGCTGAAGTCGACGACGCCTGCTTCGGGCAGCCGGACATTGCCGTCGAGCAGGATGGTCACCTGCACCCGGTGGTCGTCGCCCACGTCGATGCGGCCGTCGGCCACGCCGCGCTCAAGCTCGTTCATGGCGATGTTGGATGGATTGAAGATCACGAATGCCGGGTCGACCTGGTCGATCCGGGTCAGCAGCGTGGCTGCGGCCGCACTTACCAGCGCGCCTTCGCTGACCTGGGCCCGACCGGTGCGCCCTTTGATCGGCGCGCGTACCGTGGCATGGTCCAGCTGCAGCGTGGCGCGGTCCACCGCCGCCTGTGCTTCCACCAGCGCGGCATCGGCCTGGCGGAACGAGGCCTGCGCCGATTCGTATTCCTGCACGCTCACTGCCTTGCGCTGTACCAGGGTTGACAGCCGCGCACGCAGCGAAGACGTCTGCGCCTTGGCGGCGCGGGCCGAGGCCAGTGACGCACGCGCCTGCTGCAGGCGTGCCTGCAGGTCGCGAGGATCGATCTGGAACAGCGGCGCGTTGGCCTCGACCTCGGTGCCATCCACATACAGCTGGCGCTCGACGATGCCATCGGCGCGCGCACGCACTTCGGCCGAGCGGCTGGCTTCGACCCGCCCCGGCAGTTCCACCAGGTTCGGCACGGCCTGTGCCTTGACCACTTCCACGGCCACCAGCGTGGGCGGTCGCTCGCCGCCGTCAGGCCCACCACCCCGCCCACAGCCGGCGGCCAGCGCAACCGCCGCCAACAGCCATGCACGCGCCATCCATCCAGGGGATTGCATCCTTCCGGCCTCCGCGGTTCGCACGGCAGCGGCGCAGGGCCGGCCGCCGTGACGGGAAATGTCGGCGCAGCGTCTAGAAACTCACCGCGTCGCGGATCAACGGACAGGTCATGCAGTGGCCACCACCGCGGCCACGCCCCAGCTCGGCCCCGACGATGCTGATCACTTCGATGCCCTGCTTGCGCAGGTCGGTGTTGGTCTGGGTGCTGCGGTCGTAGGCCACCACCACGCCCGGCGCCATCGCCACCAGGTTGTTGCCGCTGTCCCATTGCGAGCGCTCGGCCGCGTAACGGTCGCCGCCGGATTCGACGATGCGCAGCTGCTTGAAGCCCAGCGCTTCGGCCACCACGTCGTTGAAGTGCTTCTTCTCGAACACGATCTCGAAGCCCGGCGCCTTGTCGCTGGGATGCAGCGATACGGTGTGGATCTGGTCGACGATGCCCGGGAACACGGTCACCACGTCGCGGTCGGCGAAGGTGAACACCGTATCCAGGTGCATGGCCGAGCGCAGCTTGGGCATCACCGCCACGATGACCCGCTTGGCCGCGCCGTTCTTGAACAGCGACTGGGCCAGCTGGGTGATGGCGGTGCGCGAGGTGCGCTCGCTCATACCGATCAGCACGATGCCGTTGCCCGGAATCAGCACATCGCCGCCTTCCAGCGTGGCGTTGCCGTGGTCCACCGTGGGGTCACCGAACCAGATCGGGAACTTGGCCTTGGTGAAATCCGGATGGAACTTGTAGATCGCGGTGGTCAGGATGGTTTCTTCATGCCGCGCCGGCCAGTACAGCGGATTGAGGGTCACGCCCTGGTAGATCCAGCAGGTGGTGTCGCGGGTGTACAGCGTGTTGGGCAGCGGCGGCAGCAGGTAGCCCACGATGTCCGGCTGGGCGCGCGCGGCCTGCAGCGTGGGGCCGGCGAAGTCGTCCGGCAGGTCGAACACGCTCAGGCCGCCGATCAGGGTCTCGGCCAGCTGCCGCGCCGGCAGCGATTGCAGGTAGGCGCGCACTTCGGCCATGAATTCCACGCCTACTTCGTTGGCGTTGATCTGGTGGTCCAGGATCCAGTTGCGGGCTTCGTCAAGCTCCAGCGTCTCGGTCAGCAGATCGTGCATCTCCACCACGTCCACGCCACGGGCGCGCATCTTGGACATGAAATCGAAATGATCGCGCTTGGCGTTGTCTACCCAGATCACGTCATCGAACAGCAGGTCGTCCTTGTTGCGGGGCGTCAGCCGGCTGTGCGCCATGCCGGGGGCACAGACCATCACCTTCTTGAGGACGCCGACTTCGGAATGAACGCCATAGACAGTTGCACTGGACATTGCAGGCCTCTCCATTTCGCGAAAACAAGCAGGGAAAGCGAAGCCTCCGCCTGTCATCGCGGCGGCCACGGGATGTGCTCTCGTTGCGTGCAGAACTAGTCCCGAAAAGGTAAAGCGCACGTGAGCGTCGGAATCTGGATAGTGCGCAGAAAGCCCTGTAATTGCGGGATGTGTTGCTGTGTTTGGCGCGGCGATTTCTTTCACATCGCCGTTACCGGTTGCGTAGTTAATCGCTGCTCCATGGAGCACATTCCAGGGCCAGGACGGCTGGCCACTTCGCAGTCCCGCGCATTCATTTGATGGAGACACACGATGAAACTTTCCCAGGCAGGCGCCGCGACGGCGCTGTTGGCATCGGCCCTGTTCATGACCGCCTGCGCCACCCACACCACGCCCAGCACTTTCAACCGCTCCGAGGTCGGGCGTGCCCAGGACGTGCAGATGGGCACGGTCCAGTCCATCCGGGCGGTGCAGATCCAGAATGACTCACGTGGCGTGGCGACCATCGTCGGCGCCGGCATCGGCGGCGTGGCGGGCAGCTCCATCGGTGGTGGCAGCCGTGCCAACACCATCGGCGCCATTGCAGGTGCGGCAGCAGGCGGGGCAGCAGGCAACGCGCTTGCCCGCAGTGCACGCAATGGCGTGGAGATCACCGTGCAGCTGGAGAACGGCCGGACCGTCGCCGTGGTCCAGGATGGCAACCCCAACGACTACCGCGTGGGCGACCGCGTGCGGGTCTCCAGCGACGGCGCCACGACCCGCGTCACCCGCTGACACGAAAGGAACCGTCATGCGCCACCTGCTGATGACACTGCTCGCCGTGGCCGCCCTCAGCGGGTGTGCCACCACACCCACGATGACCACCCAGGAGCGCTTCAACCTCTACGTGCAGCATGCCGGGCCACCGGTGGCGTCGTTCCAGCTGGCCCGCTTCGTCCGCCAGACGCAGTGGACGCCGCTGGGTGACCGGGCGCTGGCGGTATGGACCAGCTCCAGCCGGGGTCACCTGCTGGAGCTGCGCGGCCGCTGTACCGGGCTGTCCATCGCCCACACGGTGCAGATCACCAATTCGTTCGGCACCGTCAACGCCCGCTGGGACAGCGTGATCCCGCGAACCGCGAGCGTGGCCATGCCGCAGTCCTGCCGCATCATCCGGATCCGCCCGCTGGATGGCACCGCGATCCGCGATGCGCGCCGCGAGATGCGCAACACGATCTACGGTGACCGCCCGGCCGACCTTGTGGAGGACACCGGTCCGGACGTGTCTGATCGGTTCGACGACTGAGGACGGAGTGCCATGCCGATGGAGCGCCTGCGCGGCCTGTTCCGCCGCAACGTATCGCGCAGTCTGTTCGATGCGCGATGGATCATGGCGCCGTTCTATTTCGGGCTGGTGGTGGCGCTGTTGCTGCTGCTGTTCGTGTTCCTGCGCCAGCTGGCCAATTACGTGCTGAACATCGCCAGTATTGGTCCAGCTGACGCGGTGTTGCTGGCGCTGTCGCTGATCGACATGTCGCTGGTGGCCAACCTGCTGCTGATCGTCACCCTGGCCGGTTACGAGAACTTCGTGACCCGGATCGATTCCGGCCAGGAACGCCGGCCGGCATGGATGGGCACGGTCGACTTCGGCGCAATGAAGACCAAGCTGATGGGGTCGATCATCGCGATCTCGGCCATCGCCCTGCTGCGGATCTTCATGAAGCTGGAGGAAGGCCTGGTGGTCGAGCCGGAGGTGCTGCGCTGGATGTCGGTCATCCACGGCATGCTGCTGCTGTCGGCGCTCATCCTCGCAATCATCGAACGCCTGTCCCAACAGACCCGCATGCCGCACCCACCCCGCGAGCCCTGAGCGCTGCTCAGCCGCCGGCGGCACTGCGCCGCTGTTCGATCTGCTGGCGACGGCGCGGGTCCAGCAGGAACTGCAGCCGACGGATGTCGCCCGCGCTCCAGCCCTGCGTGCCCAATACCGCCTGCCACCCGGCAATATAGTGCGAGGGCGCGAAGACGTGCCCGTAGCCCATCGGCGTACGGTCGGCCAGCAGCATGTCCAGCGCCAGCTGCAGCATGCTCACCAGCGGGTACCAGCGCACCGCCGGTGACACGTCCGGTGCGCGTGGTTCGACCATCCAGTCCGGTTGCCGCCACGCGTCATGCGGGGTGAAGAAGGTAATCGGGTCGCTGGCGTACTGCAGGTACACCACCCGCATCCGTCCCCAGGGCGCGTCCGCCGGGACCAGGCTGCCGCCCTGGTTCATGAAGCGTACCGAGCGGCTGTCACGGAACACCGGCAGCCATTCGGGCGAGCCGGCGTTGCGCTGGTTGGTGGTCTGCCGCCAGGTGCGGGTGGCGAAAGGCGGGCCGCTCCACAACGCGCCGTCGATCGGCGTGTCGATCATGTCGAACAGGTTCACCGAGCGCTCGGAATTCATCGCGCCCAGGCTCAATCCGTGCACGAACAGCCGCGGCCGGGTTTCCACCGGCAAGGTACGCCAGTACGCGTAGATCTCGGCGAACAGCAGCCGCGAGGTCTCCTCGCCGTACTCCGGCTCGACCAGCAGTGACAGCGGGCTGGAAAGATAGGAGTACTGCACCGCCACGCTGGCCACGTTTCCATGCAGCAGGTATTCCAGGCTGTCCGCCGCCGCCGGGTCGACCCAGCCGGTGCCGGTGGGAGTGATCACCACCAGGTTGGCGCGCTCGAAACCGCCCTGGCGCTGCAGCTCGCGCAGCGCCAGCTGTGCACGGGCACGGGCATCGGCGGCCGCCGGCAACCCGGCATACACCCGGATCGGCTGCAGCGCGGGTTTTCCGGTGAACGCGGCGATGTCCGCCGCATCGGGGCCGGCAGTCACGTAATCGCGCCCTGCCCGGCCCATCTGTTCCCAGGCCACCAGCGAGCCCGGCCCACCCGTCGCACCCGGGCGTGTCGGCGCGATGGCATCGGGCGGAATCAACGCATCGGCCTTGCGGAACGAAGCGTCGGCCGCATGCAACGCACCGCGCAGCAGCACGCCATTGGCAATGTTGAAGAACAGCACCGCCGCCACCACGATGCCCAGCAGGCGCGCCACCGGTGCCGGCATCACCCGCCGCGACAACGCCCCCACCCGGCGCGCCACCCAGGCGAACGCGCGGCCCAGCACCAGCAGCACACCGAACACGGCCAGCGCGATCACCAGCAGCCGCAGCGAGAAACTTTCGTCCATCGGCGGCAGGCCCATCACCGCGCGCACCGAATCCTGCCAGGGCCGCACCCACCACACGGTGAGCGTACAGGCCAACAGGCTCACCCACGGCAGCCAGTGCAGGACCTGCTGCAAGCGTCCACGGCCCAGCTCGGGCAGCATCAGGCGCCGCCACAGGGCCGCCAGCGCCACGCCGATGAGATAGCCCACGCCGAAGCAGATACCCGACAACAGGCCCTGCGCCACGTAACCGCGCGGCACCAGGCTGGGGGTGAGCGAGGCAATGAACAACAGCGCGCCCAGCACCTGCCCGGTACGGCACAGCGGGCCGCGATACGGCGCGGTCAGGCGCGCCAGCAGGTTGCGGGACGGCCTGGCCGGTGGCCCGGTCACAGGCGCAGCCAGCCGCTAGCCAGGCCGACGATCGCCGCCAGCGCCATCGCGCACAGCAGCAACAGCACCCCCATTTCCAGCGGCCGGAAGGCGATGCCGCGGTGGCGCTGCCAGGCCCAGAACAGCAGCGACCCGGGCACGTACAACAGGCTGGACAGCAGCAGGTAGCGGCTGCCGCCGGCCAGCAGCATGGACGCGGCGTAGACCGTGGCGATGCCGGCAATCCAGCGCATCCGTGCATGCGCAGGCGCATCCACGCCGCCCTCGCCGCCCAGCGACAGCTTCAGCTGGTACGCGGCGACCAGCAGGTACGGCACCAGTGTCATCGCGCTGGTCATCTTCAGCGCCAGGGTAAAGGCGTAGTCGGCGAACCAGCTGACCAGCAGGAAGGTCTGGATCACGCCGTTGGTGAGCCACAGCGCGGCGTCCGGCACCCCCGCACGGTTCTCGCGGGCAAGCGCACGCGGCATCGCATCGTTGAGCGCGGCCGAGTGCAGCACTTCGGCGGCCAGCAGCGACCAGGACAGATAATTGCCCAGCACCGAGATCAACAACCCGATGCTGATGAACAGCGCGCCCCAGCGCCCGGCGATGGCTTCCATCACCCCCGCCATGGACGGGGTGCGCAGTGCGGCCAGGTCGGGGCGCAGCAGGATGCCATAGGACAGGATGGTCACCATCACCAGCAGGCAGAGCACGCCCAGGAAACCGGCCACGGTGGCAATGCCCACATCCTCGCGGCGGCGCGCATGGCGTGAGTACACGCTGGCGCCTTCGATGCCCACGAACACGAACACGGTCAGCAGCAGCGTGCCCCGGGTCTGCTCCCACAGCGTGCCGGCACCCGGCGGCTCGCCGCCCCACAGGTTCAGCGCGAACACGTCCGCACGGAACCCCAACACCAGGAACACGATGAACACCGCCAGCGGCACCAGCTTGGCCACCGTGGCAATGGTGTTGATCAGCGCCGCTTCCTTGATGCCGCGCAGGATCAGGAAGTGGAAGCCCCACAGCAGCAGCGAGGCGGACAGGATCGCCACCACCGTGGTGCCGTCGCCGAACACCGGGAAGAACTGGCCCAGGGTGGCCTTGATCAGGATCAGGCAGGCCACGTCCGCCAGGCAGCAGCCCAGCCAGTAGCCCACCGCCGAAAGCAGGCCGGCGTAGTCGCCGAACCCTGCTTTTGCATATGCATAGATGCCGGTGTCCAGCTCCGGCTTCAGCCGCGACAGCGACTGGAACACGAAGGCCAGCATCAGCATGCCGGTGCCGGCGATCGCCCAGGCCAGCAGCGCGCCGTTCACCCCGGTGTTGGCGGCGAAGGCGGCGGGCAATGCGAAAATGCCCGAACCGATCATCGAGCCGACCACCAGCGCGGTCAGCTCCAGCAGCGACAGCTTGCGGCTACCCACGGCGGGGCTCATCGCGGCATGGTCCTTAGATCTGGATATAACCCGTTGCGATCCAGTACACGCCCACGATGGCAGCGATCACCGCCACGGCGAGGATGATGAAATCCGACGCCTTGGTGAAGATCTTCTCGCCCTGCTCGCGCCGCGCCCAGAAGTACAGCAGGCTGCCTGGTGCATACAGCACCGCCGAGAGCACGATGAACTTGATGCCGCCGGCGTACAGCAGGAACGCGGTGTAGATCGTGGCCAGGATCGCCAGTGTCAGGTCACGCCCGCGTTCGTTGGGGCGCTCGTTGTAGGTCTCTCCGCGCCGGGTGATCTTCAACCCGTACGCGGCCACCAGCAGGAACGGAATGAGCGACATCGCGCTGGTCAGGTTGAGCATCAGCGAGAACGCATCGCGCGACCAGTAGGTGGTGATCACGATCAGCTGGATGATGATGTTGGTCGCCCACAGTGCCGCCGACGGCACCCCGTTGGCGTTCTCACGGGCGAAGATGGCCGGCATGTCCTTGGTGCGCGCCGCCGCCGACAGCACTTCGGCGCAGATCAGCGACCACGCCAGGTAGGCGCCCAGCACCGACACCATCAACCCGACGCTGACGAACACCGCGCCCCAATGGCCCACCACCGCTTCCAGCACGGTGGCCATCGACGGCTGGCGCATGCCGGCGATGTCGGCCCGCTCCAGCACCGCAAACGGCAGCAGGGTCACCAGCACCATCAACGTGGTGACCACCAGGAAACCGGTGATGGTGGCCGCGCCCACGTCCTTGCGCTCCTTGGCATAGCGCGAGTACACGCTGGCGCCTTCAATGCCGAGGAACACGAACACCGTGACCAGCATGGTCGCGCGCACCTGTTCGAAGATGCCGCCTTCCAGCCCGCCGCCGTAGAAATTGAACTGGAACACGTCCATCTTCATGGCAAAGGCCATGATCACCAGGAACACCACGATCGGGATGACCTTGGCGATGGTGACGATCTTGTTGATCGCCGCGGCCTGCTGCACACCGCGCAGGATCATGAAGTGGAACAACCATATGCCGGCCGAGGCCACCAGGATCGCAACTACGGTATTGCCATCGCCGAAGATCGGGAAGAACGCGCCCAGGGTGGATTTGATCAGCACCCAATACGACACGTTGCCGATGCAGCTGCCGATCCAATAGCCGAACGCGGAAAGGAACCCGGGGTAGTCGCCGAAGCCCTCCTTCGCATAGGCGAACACACCGGCGTCCAGATCCGGCTTGCGCTCGGCCAGCAGCTGGAACACGCGGGCCAGGGTGTACATGCCCAGGCCGGCGATCAGCCACGCCACCACCGCACCCAGTGGGCCGGTGGCACCGGCGAAGGTTCGCGGGAGGGAGAAAATACCTGCGCCGATCATGCCGCCGACCACCATGGCGGTAAGTTGCGTGCGCGTCATCTTCACGACGTTCGAGGACATGGCAGGCGTCCACTGGCAGGCTGGAGCATTCAGGATGGAGAGCAAATCGTCAATTCGACGTGAGTGCTTTGCCACTATCCGGAAACCGTCATCGGAGCGTGTTTTCAGCGGTATTCAGCGGTGTTTTGCCTGTCCGTCAACGAGCTCCACCACCTGCTGGCCGAACATCGCCACGTCCACCGGATCATGGCTGATCAGCAGCAGCGGAATGTCGGTGGCCTGCAGAACGCCCTGCAGTTCCTGGCGAAGGTGATCGCGCAACGCGTGGTCCAGTGCGGCAAACGGCTCGTCCAGCAGCAGCGCCTGCGGGCGTGTCACCAGCGCCCGTGCCAACGCCGTGCGCTGGCGCTGTCCGCCCGACAGCTGGGCCGGCATCATCTGCGCCAGGTGCTCGATGCGTAGTGCCGCCATCCAGCGTTCCACCTCGGGGTCGGCCTCGCGGCGCCGGGGATTGAACCAGCCGCGACGCAGGCCGAACGCGATGTTCTGGCGCACGGTCAGGTGCGGAAACAGGGCGTAGTCCTGGAACACGTAACCCAACCGGCGCTGCTGGGGTGGCAGGTGAATGCCCTGCGCGGCGTCGAACAGCGTCGCACCGCACAGCCGCACATGCCCATCGTGCGGTCGCAGCAGGCCGGCGATGGCCTTCAGGGTCAGGCTCTTGCCCGCGCCGGAGGGGCCGAACAGCACCACCTGCCGCTGGCTGCACTGCAGCTGCACGTCCAGCGTGAACTGCTGGCCGGGTGCTTCCAGCGTGCGGCGGATGTCCAGTTCAAGCCACATCGCGCATCTCCCGGCGGCGCCCGCCGACCAGCCGCGCTGCCGCCAGCAGGATGAGGATGCACACCACGGACGTGAGGATCACCAGACCGTTGGCGGTGTCGTCATGCCCGGCCTGCACGGCTTCGTAGATCGCGATAGACAGGGTCTGGGTGCGTCCGGGAATGCTGCCGGCCACCATCAAGGTTGCACCAAACTCACCCATCGACCGCGCGAATGCCAGCAGCAGCCCCGCCAGGATGCCGCGCCAGGCCAGCGGCAGGCTGACCCGCAGGAACAGTGCGAACTCGGAGACACCGAGCGTGCGCGCAGCCTGCTCCAGCTGCCCGTCCACGTCCTCGAACGCCGCGCGTGCCGGCTTGAACACCAGCGGCAGCGAGGCAATGGCAGCGGCGATGACCGCCGCCTGCCAGGTAAACACCAGGTTGATGCCGAAGGTGGACTGCAACCATGCGCCAAGTGGTCCGTTGCGCCCGATCACCACCAGCAGGTAATACCCCAGCACGGTCGGGGGCAGCACCATCGGCAGGGTCAGCAGCGTGTCCAGCAGCTCACGCCCGGGGAAACGGCGCCGCGCCAGCAGCGCGCCCAGCGCCACGCCCAGTACCAGGTTGATCGCCGTGGCCCAGCCGGCCACCTTCAGCGACAACCAGAGCGCGGACCAGTCCAGCGCCATCGATCAGGGCGCGCCGAAACCGTGGCGGCGCAGGATCGCCTGGCCCTGCGCTGAGACCACGAACGCCACGAAACGGCGCGCTTCCGCCGCACGGGCGCTGTCCTTGATCACCGCCACCGGGTAATTGATCGGGGTCTTCAGCGGCACGTCGAAGGCACGCACCACGCGGCCGGGCGTGGCCTGGTAATCGCTGGCGTAGACAAAACCGGCGTCCACTTCGCCGCGCGCCACGTAATCCAGGGACTGGCGCACGTTCTGGGTGGTGATGGTCTTGGCGGTGATCGCCTCCCACAACCCGGCGTCCTGCAGCGCGGCGCGTGCATAGCGGCCCACCGGTACGCTGTCCGGATTGCCGATCGCCACCCGCTGCACGCCCTTCCCTGCCAGCGCGGCCAAGGATGCGGGGGCATCCCTGCGGCCCCGCGGCACCACCACCACCAGCTGGTTGGTGGCGAAGGTCTGGCGCGAATCGGTTTCCAGAAGTCCGCCCTTCGCCGCCTGGGCCATCGTTTCGGTATCGGCAGTGGCCAGTACATCCACCGGCGCACCGCGCGAAACCTGCTGCAGCAGCACGCCCGATGCGGCGAAGTTCAGATCGACCTTCGTTCCTGGATGCGCCGCCTCGTACGCGCTCGCGATGTCACGGAAGCTTTCGGTCAGGCTGGACGCGGCCGATACGGTGAGTTCGGCGGCGGTGGCCGGCAACGCGGCCACCATCAGCAACAGGCACAGCAATCGTTTCATCGGTCAGGTCCCGGAGGGTTGCGCCGATGATAGCCACGGCGGGATGCCCGCCGCGCGAAGACCGTTACCCTGCCTGCAGGGCGAAGTCCAACCCGGCGCGCACGGCAGCCACCTGTGCGGCGTTGCACTCCGCCGGCGTGGTCCGCGGGCTGTCCGGGTACACCTCGGTGGTGGTGGCGAAGCGGGCACTGGTGAACCCCGCGCAGGCGCCGATCGAGCGCGATTCGCCCCACACCACGCCCGGCGACTGCAGCGGCAGCCCGACCAGGTTGCCCTGCGCGTCGGCGGGGGCGATGTGGGTAATGGGGGCCACGGCGGCGATCAGGGCACGCTGGAAGGCCGGTTCCGGATTTTCGCTGTTGCCGATCACATAGAAGCCGTCGGGAATCGTTTCCGGGTGCCACGGCTTGCCATCGCGCGAGGCCAGCGCCGGGTCGAACTCATGCGCGTCGCTGTCGGTGGTTTCGTGCAGGTCCAGGTGCACCAGCAGGTCGTCGTTGCGGGCGGCGACCCAGTGCATGAGCGAGGCCGATTCAACGATGCGGCCACCGTCGCGGAAGCTGCGGTTGGGATCGATCGCATCGCGGTTCCAGCGCTGGATGCGTTCGTAGCCCCAGGGGCACACGCAGGGGGCGACGATCAGGTTGATGCGGCCGGCGTACTCCTGCGCGTGGTCGCGCAGGAACTGCAGCGCACCGTGCACGCCGCTGGTTTCGTAACCATGCACACCGCCGGTGACCAGTGCGGTGGGGAGCGCGGGGTTCCAGTTGCGGGTCTTGGCCAGCAGCAGTGGGTAGGTGTCGGTGATGGATTCAAGCTGGCCGTACTGGACGATTTCCAGTGCATCGGGCAGCGCATTCAAGGCGGCGACCACGTCGTTGGCGTAGTGGCGCTGCACGACCTGGCGCGCGCGCCATGCCGCACGTTCGGCATCGCCCCAGGGTTGGCCGGGGATACCGACGGGGTAGAAATGGGGGGTGGTCATGGGGCGCTCCTGAAACGGTTGCGCCTATTATCGCGCATGGCTGTTTTACGTGCGCAGGGTCATGGCTTTGACACGCATGGCTCGTTTACGTGCGCAGGGTCATGGCTTTGACACGCATGGCGTGTCACTACGATCCTTGGTCGCCTGGTTGGGGCCGGCGTTGCCGGCCCCTTTCCTTTTGACATTCAGGCGGCTTGTACTTCTTCGTAGCCGTTGAAGCGCATGTCGCTGGATGCGCGGCCCTGGGTCAGCGAGCGCAGCGAGGTGGTGTAGCCGGACAACTGCGCCAGCGGCGCGTAGCCCACCACTTCCGCACGCCCACCCTGATCCTCGATGGACGCGATGCGGCCACTGCGGCGGTTGAGGTCGCCCACCACGTCACCGACATTCACCGACGGCACGTGGATGGCCACTTCCATCACCGGCTCCAACAGGCGCGTTCCGGCCTGCAGCAGCGCGGCCTTCACCGCTTCGGCACCGGCCCGATGGAACGCCATGTCGGACGAATCCTTGGCATGGGTCTGCCCATCGACCAGCGCCACCTCGATGCCCACCACCGGATGGCCACGCGGCCCTTCCGACAGCGCGCTCCGCACGCCCTTCTCCACCGCCGCCACGAAACCGCGCGGGATCACCCCGCCTACGGTGCGGTCGACGAAATGCACCTCGCCGTCCCCGCGTGGGCTGACATCCAGCACCACCCGGGCGTACTGGCCCTGGCCGCCGGTCTGCTTGACCACCTTGCCTTCGATGCCACGCACCGCCTGCTTCAGCGTTTCCTGGTAGGCCACGCGCGGCGCGCCGGTGCGGACGTTGACGTTCCACTCGGTGCGCAGCCGTTCCACCATCACCTCCAGGTGCAGCTCGCCCATGCCCCAGACCAAGGTTTCGCCGCTGTCCGCTTCGGTTTCGACGCGGAACGACGGGTCTTCCTGGGCCAGGCTGGACAGGCCCTGCGCGATGCGGATCAGGTCGGCCGACTTTTCCGCAGTCAACCGCCACGCCAGCACCGCGTGCTGCGCCTGGATGGTGTCCAGCAACAGCGGGCGCGAGGGTGCACTGAGCGTTTCACCGCTCACCGCATCCTTCCAGCCCAGCACCGCCACGATGTCACCGGCCACCGCCTGCTTGATGTCGTGGGTCTGGTCGGCCTGCACCCGCACCAGCCGGCTGACCCGGCGGCCCTGCGCGTGCTGCGAACTGGCCAACGCATCGCCCACCTTCAGCGTGCCCGAATACACCCGTACGAAGCTCAATGCCCCATGGTGCTGGTGCGTGATCTTGAACAGCAGCGCCGCCAGCGGCCCATTCGGATCCGGCGGCAGGCTGACCTCGCCCGCTTCCTCCGTGGCCACCACGGCCGGCCGGTCTTCCGGCGCGGGCAGGTAGTCCACGATGGCATCGAGCAGGGTTTCAATGCCCTTGCTCTTGAACGCCGCACCCGCCAGTACCGGCACGCCGGCACCCTCCAGCGTGGCCCGGCGCAGCGCAGCGCGCAGCGCGGCGGGTTCCACCGCACTTCCGTCCAGCCAGGCTTCGGCCAGCAGTTCGTCGTGGTCGGCCACCGCTTCCACCAGTTCCGCACGCCGCGGCTCCCACTCGCTGTGCTCAGCGGTGGTCCACGCGGTGCGGGTCGGCGTGCCGGCGTCGTCCCACTGCACGGTGCTGCGGTCGACCAGGTCAACCCAGCCGTGGAAGGCGTTCTCGGCGCCCAACGGCCAGCCGAGCGCCCACGGCCGCGCCTGCAGCTTGTCCTGCAGCTGCGCCAGCACGCGCTCGAACGATGCGCCGATGCGGTCCATCTTGTTGACGAACGCGATCAGCGGCACGCCATGGCGACGGGCCTGGTGCCACACGGTTTCCGATTGCGGTTGCACGCCATCCACGGCGGAGAACACCGCCACCGCGCCGTCGAGCACACGCAGCGAACGTTCGACTTCGATGGCGAAGTCGATATGCCCGGGTGTGTCGATCAGGGTCAGGTGGTGGGTCGGTTCGCCGCGCGGCGCCCAATGCGCCTGCACGGCAGCCGCGCCGATGGTGATGCCGCGCTCGCGCTCGATCGCCGAGAAGTCGGTGGTGGCGGCGCCATCGTGGACTTCACCGACGCGATGGATCTCGCCGGTTTTCCACAGCAGGCGTTCGGTGAGCGTGGTCTTGCCGGCGTCGATGTGGGCAATGATGCCGAGGTTGCGCCGGAGGTTCTGGGTCTGGGTGTTCATAAAAGGGGTCTCGCTGCTGCCAACATCAGGGAGCCGCACGCCGCCGTTGGCTAACGGGCGTGCGGCCAGGTTTGGGGCTCGGCGATCTGGTGCATGGCACGTTCTCCTTGATGCGTGGTGTTACGGAACACTGAAACGAAAAAAGCGCCCAATGGGCGCTCTGTCTGGGGTCCTGCGGTGATCGAATCCGATCAGCCGCCAGAGGAGCCGCGAGGCAGACGCGCCCGTCCCGCGAAAGCGCGGGTGCGAGTAAAAAACGTCAGGAGCGGCATCGAGTTCATGGCGGTGGTTGAGAGGATCTGCGGCGAATTCTAGACCTCTGCGTACGGGTTGCAAGCGGTTTTTACTTCCACGGATAGAACACTGACGGCTATCTCTAGTGGATTATTACGCTGGCGCAAACTAACTCCCTCCGCCACGGTTTTTACATGCGAATAGGTCGCAATTGCATTGCGTGTCGGAATCCTTAGAATGGCGGGTCAACGTCGCTGTGCGACGACCCTGACGCTGGCAGTACATGACCCCCTCCCCCGCTTCGTTCCGCCGGTTGCGCCCCAACCTGCTTGCCCTCGCCTGCTGCATCGCCAGCGCCACCGCACCTGTCGCCTTTGCGCAGAACGCGACCGATGTGGATGCCGTCCAGGTCAACGCCTACCGCGCGGCCAACAGCACCAGCGGCGCCACGAAGACCACCACCAGCATTGCGGAAACGCCACAGTCCGTCGCCGTGATCGAACGCGCCGAACTGGATGCGCGTGGCGTGCAGTCGCTCAACGACGCCATGCGCTATGTAGCGGGCGTGAGCCTGGAAAGCAGCGGCATCGACAACCGCGTGGACGACTTCCGCATCCGTGGGTTCGATGCCGGCAGCTGGGCCAACAACGTAACCCTAGATGGCATGCGCGCGCCGCAGGGCAGCCAGTGGAACCGCAGCATGTTCGACAGCTGGAACCTGGAACGCGTGGAAGTACTCAAGGGCCCGTCCGCGGTGATGTACGGCCAGGTCGCACCCGGCGGCATGGTCAACCAGGTCAGCAAGACCCCCACCCCGGACGCGCAGCAGCTGCTGCGCCTGGGCGTGGATGCCAACGGCCAGTACAGCGCGGCCTTCGACATCGGCACCGGCAGCGGCGACAACACGCACCTGGCGCGTCTGGTCGGCCTGTACCGGGATGGCGACACCCAGATCAAGCACACGGCGCAGGAACACTGGTTCCTCGCGCCCAGCTACACCTGGCAGATCGCCGAACGCACCCGCCTCACCCTGCTCGGCATGTACCAGAAGGACGACGGCGGCTCCACCTACCAGTTCCTGCCAATGGCCGGCACCCTCAACGCCACGCCCCATGGCCACATGAAGAACAGCACCTTCATCGGCCAGCCGGACTGGAATACCTTCGACCGCACGCTGTGGACGGCGGGCTGGATGTTCGAACACCAGTTCAACGACCACCTTACCCTGACCCAGAACGCACGCCGCACCCATGTGGATTCGCTGTACCGCGGCGTGGTCACCTTCGGCGCGCTCAATGCCGATGGCCGCACCCAGAACCGGCGCGGCGTACAGGGCACCGGCGATTCCGACGGCGACACCTTCGATACCCGCCTGCAGGCCCGCTTCAGCACAGGCGCGGTGGACCACACCGTACTGCTCGGCTGGGACTGGCAACGGGCAGACTGGGAAGGCGTGCGCAGCGCGATGACCAATCCGCGCGCGATCGACATCTTCGATCCCGTTTACTACCCCTACCAGCCCACCGTCACCACCGAAACACCCACCGCCGGCATCAACCGGCAGAGCGGCGTGTACCTGCAGGACCAGTTGGCCGCCGGCCACTGGCGCCTGACCCTGGGCGGCCGGTATGACTGGACCAAGGACGACACGCTGAGCGCCACGCGCAACATCGCCACCGGCATCTCGCAACCGGGTGCGCACAACGTGATCAAGAACGAAGCGTTCACCGGTCGTGCCGGCGTGCTGTATGTGTTCGACAGCGGCCTGACCCCGTATGTCAGCTATGCCGAATCGTTCCAGCCCTCCAACAAGTCGCCATTGGACAGCTTCACCCAGACCGCGTTCGACAAGGTGACCGGCTCGCAATGGGAAGCCGGTCTGAAGTACCAGCCGGCCAGCGTCGATGGGCTGGTCACCCTGGCCGTGTACGACCTGCGCCAGCAGGACATGATTGTCGATGACCCCGTGGCCAGCCACCGCAACTGCGGCGCCACCGGCACGGCGGTCTGCTCGATCCAGGGCGACGAAGGCCGCGTGCGCGGCATCGAACTGGAAGGCCGCATCACGCCGATCGAGGGCCTGAGCCTGATCGGTGCGGCCTCGCGGATGGACTCGGAAATGCTGACGTCAGCGGCCTACAAGGGCAAGCAGCTGGCCATGGTGCCCGACTACAGCGCTTCATTCTGGGCCGACTACACCTTCCAGGCCGGTGCGCTGCGTGGCGTGAGCCTGGCGGCTGGCGCGCGCTACAACGGCGTGAGCTACGGCGACAGCGCCAACCTGTACCGCATTCCGTCCTACACCCTGTTCGATGCTGCGCTGCGCTATGACCTGGGCCAGCATGGCAACACGCACGTGCAGCTCGCGCTCAACGCCAGCAACCTGGCGGACAAGCGGTATGTGTCTACCTGCACCGGCGTGTCGTCCTGCTATTACGGCAGCGGGCGTACCGTGATGGCTACGGCGACGTTTGGCTGGTAATCCCAGCCGCGCAGGGCGTAGCGCTACACGGAAGGATCGGCGACGACCACCAGCGGCACATCGCGTTGCGGGTGCCGCAGCACCAGCACCGGCTGCTGGTACACCCGCTCGATGTGCTCGCGCGTCAGCACCTGGTCCGGCGTTCCATCAGCCGCCACCCTGCCCTGCTCCAGCAGCACGATCCGGTCGGCATACCCCGCCGCCAGGTTCAGGTCGTGCAGCACGACGATCACGCACGCGCCGCTGTCGGCCAGCTGCCGCACCGCACGCAGCGTCCGCTCCTGGTGCCGGAGGTCCAGCGCCGCGGTCGGCTCATCGAGCAGCAGCAGCGGCGTGTCCTGGGTGAGCACCCGCGCGAACGTGGCCCGCGCCGCCTCACCGCCGGACAACGTCTGCACCTCGCGCCGCCGCAACCCCACCATCTCGGCCTGGCCCAGCGACTGTTCCACCCGCGCCGCATCGCGCAACGCATCGGCCGGGTGCGGCAACCGTCCCATCGCCACCACCTCGTCCACCGTGAACGCGAAGCGCACTGCATGGTCCTGTGGCATCACCGCGCGCTCGCGCGCCAGCGCCATCGCCTTCCAGTGCGCGATCGGTTTGTCGTGCAGGATCACCTGCCCGGCATCGGCCTCGACGTCGCCACTGGCCACCGCCAGCAACGTCGACTTGCCCGCCCCGTTCGGCCCGACCAGCGCCGTCACCGTGCCCGGCACGAACCCCAGGTGGATGTCGTGCAGGATGGACCGCTCACCGAAGCGAACGCCCACGCCATCCAGTTGCAGGAACGGCGCGCTCATACCGTGCCGCTCCGGCGCTGGTGCAGCACCAGCCACAGGAAGAACGGTGCGCCCAATGCTGCCGAGAACAAGCCCAGCGGAATCTCCGCGGGCGGGTCCAGGGTACGTGCGGCGGTATCGGCGACCACGATCAACACCGCACCGGTCACCGCCGACACCGGCAGCAACCAGCGGTGCCCGGGGCCCACCAGCATGCGCACCACATGCGGCACCACCAGCCCCACGAAGCCGATGGAACCGGCGAACGCCACGGCCGCGCCGACCAGCAGCGCGCTGAACGCAATCAGCTTCAGCCGCGTGCGCTTCACGTCCAGACCCAGGTGCTGCGCCTGGCGCTCCCCCAGCGCCAGCATGTCCAGCGGCGTGGACAGCCGCAGCAGCGCGAACGTCCCCAGCACGAACACCGGCAGCGCCGCCGCCAGGTCAGCCCAGTCGGCCTGCGCCAGCGAGCCCATCTGCCAGAACACCAGCGACTGCAGTTCGCTTTCGCTGGCGATGTAGGTCAGGAACCCGATCGCCGCCGAACAGAACGCCGCCATCGCAATGCCTACCAGCAGCAAGGTCGCCGTGCCCGTGTTACGCCCGGGCCGCGCCAGCGCATAGGTGAGGCTGATCGCCGCCGCACCCCCGGCAAAGGCCGCCAGCGGCAGCGTCCAGCCGCCCACGCTGCCGGCGCCCAGCACGATGGCCGCCACCGCGCCCAGCGCCGCGCCCTGGGTCACCCCCACGATGCCCGGATCGGCCAGTGGATTGCCGAACAGCCCCTGCAGGCTGGCCCCGGCCATCGCCAGTGATGCCCCCACCAGCGCGCCCAGCAGCGCACGCGGAATGCGCAGGTTCCAGACCACCGCCATGTCGCGCTGGCTGACCTGCGCGGGGTCGAGCATGCCCAGCTTGACCGCCACCGCCTGCACCACCTCCAGCGGTGGCAGGCGCAACGGCCCGACCGCGAACGAAGCCAGGATCGCACCGAGCAGGGCCAGCGCCATCATCGCCAGCACCCATCCGCCTGCACGTCTGCGCGTAGCGCGTTCCATCACAGCGTCCTGCTCACGGCGACGGCAGTGCCGCCAGCGCCTTGGCCAAGGCCACCGCACCGCTGCCGGAGCCCACGCTGGCCGCCTTCAACTGCACGTCCGGCATCACCCACACCCGGTTGGCCGCGCCGGCCGGGGTCTGTTTCAACGTCGGGTAGGCCTTCCACAGGCCCGCCTCGCCACCGAACAGTTGCAGATCGTTTTCGGTCACCAGGATGACCTCGGGCGCTGCGGCCACCACGCCTTCATTGCTCAGCGCGGAATAGTTGGCCACGCCCGCTTCGGTGCCGATGTTCACGCCACCGGCCAACCCGATCAGCTTGCCCGAGGCACTGTCGGCGCCCGCCACGGTCGGCGCGCCGCCAGCCCCGGTCGCGGAAAGATGGATCACCCGCGGGTGCACCTTGCTGCTCGCCGCGATCGCGGCGGCTTCCTCCAGTTGCGCCTGTACCTGCGCTGCCAGCGCGTTGCCGGCTTCGGCCACGCCCAGCGCGGCCGCCACCTTGCGCACCTTGTCCGGCGCCGGCTGCAGGTCATCGATCACCACGGCCGCCTCACCGGCACCACGCAGTTTCTTCGCCAGCTCGGTATGCCGGCGCAGGCTGTTGCCCAGGAACAGCGTCCCTTCCAGGCTCAGCACGCCTTCCACACCGGTGGTGCGGTTGAACAGGAACTGCTTGGGGGCCTTGCGCCCTGCTTCGGTGGCCGAACGCAGCGGCGCGGCATACACCTGGCCGCCGAGGCCCAGCGCTTCGATCACCGCGATGACATCGTCACCGCCAGCCACGATGCGCGAGGCGTCTTTCACCGTGACCTGTTCGCCGTCGTCGGACGTCACCGTCACCGGAAGCACCGGCATCAGGTTGGTGCTGGAGGGCACATTGGCGCCGGCCAGGTGCAGCCAGCCCTGCGGCAGCGCGGCAGGCGATGATGCGTTTGCGTTGGCCGCCTTCGGCGCGGCTGCGGCAGGCGCTTCGGTTTCCGCGGGCTTGCCGCCGCAGGCAGTCAGTGCGGCTGCCAAGGCCAGCACCAGCAGATGCCGGCGCGCGGTCAGGGAACTGGACATGTCATAACTCCGTCAGGTGCGCGCAGGACCGCAGCCCCGCGCGCGGAATGCATCAGCGGCGGGTCGGGGTGATGCGGGTGATGCGGTCGCCCTTCGGGTCTTCCGCACCGCGCGACTTGTTGACCGCGAACACGTTGCCCTTGCCGTCTTCGCGGACGTGGTTCGGGAACGTGCCGCCGTCCAGGTTGCCGACCACCTTGCCGTCGCCATCCACCACGGTCACCGTGCCGGCACCACGATTGGTGACGTAGGCCAGGCCGGACACCGGTTCGAACGCCACGTTCAGCGCGCCCGCGCCCACCGGCACATCGTGCAGGACCTTGCCACTGGCCACGTCGACGATGAGCAGGTTGTCGGTGCCCTGCGAGGCCACGTACAAGCGGTTGCGCTTCGCATCGAAGGCTACGCCGGAGGCGCTGATCGAATTGCCCAGGCCGATGACCTTCTCGACCTTGCCGCTGGCCACGTCGATCACTGCCGCTTCCGGTGTCCCGATGCTCACCGTGAACAGCTTGCCGCTGGCTTCATCCAGCACCAGGCTCATCGGCACGAACTTCTCGTCGTCCACGCCGGATGCCAGCGTGATCGGTTCCAGCGCCTTGAAGGTCCTGGCATCGAACACCGACAGATGGTCTTCGCCAGCCGCCGACGCGAACACCTTGCCACGCTTGGCATCCACCACCACGTCACGCGCATGCGGCACCGCGCCCACCGGGAACTGGTGCACCAGTGACAGATCCGACTGGCGGTACACCGCCACCGTGTCCTGGCGGGTGTTGCTGACCCACACGTTGCCGTTGGCATCGTCCACGCCCACGCCATACACCGCAAACACGCTACCGCCCTTGGCATCGGGCACCTGTGCCGGCGTGATCGCCTTGACCACCTTAAGCGTCTTCGGGTCCACCTTGAGCAGCTGCGACTGGGTCACCGGCGGGCGGCCCACCGCCGAGGTCACGAACAGCGCGTTGCTGCCCGCGCTGTAGGCGCTCTGGTACAGCCCCTGCACCAGCTTGCCGGAACTCTGCTCGAATGCCTGCTGGCCGCTCAGCGGCAGGTTCGGCGACACCCGCAGGGCGACGACGGTCGCAGCAGCCGGCTGGCTGGCGCGCACCACCACCGGGTGCTGGCCGGGCACGGCGTCGGCCGGGATCTGCACGCTGGCCTTGAAGTTGCCCTGTTCGTCCACCACCACCGGCGTGGCGTTGAGCACGGTCTCGCCGCGCAGCAGCGTCACCTGCTGGCCGGGTACGAACGCGCGCCCGGTCACTTCAGCGGTGCTGCCGGGAATCACGTTCTCGTTGCGGGCGCTGACCTTGCCACGGAAGCCGTTGGCCGGCGCATCGAACACCGGCTGTGCGGACACCGCGCCGTTGGCCAGCGACAAGGCCAGGGCCAACGCGGCAACGCGTGGGAGGGAAATCAATCGGGACATAGCAGACTCCTTCTGTAGGGGCGCGCCAGCGGCGCGTGTCACAAGGGTTGCCTTGGCAGGGCCGGATCGGCGCAGCCTGGGTAAGGAAAAATCAATCGGCGCTCTTGTCGGCCACGCCGTACAGCGCCGCCAGCGCTGCTTTCAGCGAAGCCGGCAGCATCGGGCCGTGGCCCAGGCCAGGAAATTCGCGGTACGTCACCTGCAGCCCGGGCACCTTGGCCAGGCGCGCGCTCAGCGCATGCGCGGCATCGGGGGTGGCACCAGCGATGCGGCGCAGGTGCGCCACCACGCGCGGGTTGCTCATGTCACGCACGCCGCGGTTGCCGCTGCGCTCGTCGCCGCCGAGCATCAGCCACAGCTTCGCCGGCGCGGGGTGGGCGATGAACTCCTGCTCCATCGCGCCCTGCGGCGCGCCCTGGCTCCACCACAAGGAGGGGCTGGCGCTCACGTACTGCTGGAATGCGGTCGGCTGGGTGTACAGCGTGCTGAGCACGAACAGCCCGCCCAACGAGTGGCCCCAGAGCGACTGCTGCTGCGTGTCCACCCGGGCGCGGCGCTCCACCTCGGGCTTGATCCGCTGCTGGATGACCTCCAGGAACGCCTTGGCGCCGCCGCCGCTGGACTGGGACGTGCCGTTCTCATCATCGGCCGTATCCACCCACGCGGTGTAGTCGAGCGTGCGGGCGGGTGAATCGATGCGGAGGTCGTTGTCGTAACCGATGAACACCAGCACCGGCGCGGCATGTGCGGCCAGGTCGCTCAGCATCGCCTGGTCGAACACCATGGCCGCTGCGTTGCCATCCAGCATGTACAGCACCGGCGCAGGCGCGTCTGCCCCGCGCACAGGCACGCCGACGTTGACTCGCCAGCGCCGCGCAGGCTCGCCGCTTTCAATCACGAAACGCTCGAACCGATAGCTCTGCGGCGGTTGGTCCAGTACGGTCTCGCCGACCTTCTGCAACGGGTTGCGTTGCTGGGCGGCAACCGGCGCCATCGCGACCACGCCCAGTACTGCGGCAACGCCAGCGTTGCGCAACCACGGAGAGAAATCGGAAATCAGACGGGAAAACACGACGGGCACGACCCAGGGCAAGACGATCGCCCCAGTGTACCCGAAATGCGAATGGGTATCACTTGCTTCGTGAACACCCCGCAACGGCACCCGATTGTTGATCGTGACTCGACCGCAACGGTAGGTCACCACCGTAGGTTTCAGCGGCAGCGGTAGGTCACGACCGTAGGTCTCAGCGGCAACGGTAGGTCACGACCGTAGGTCTCAGCGGCAACGGTAGGTCACGACCGTTGGTCGTGACCCAACAAACGGAAAGTCCGGCCCAAAGGCCGGACTCCGGTCATAGCGTTGCTGCAGCAGCTTATTCTTCTTCTTCCTGCTGGCCGCCCTGCTGGTTGCGCTCGCCCTTCTGGTTCTGGTCCTGCTGTTGCTGCTGGCCCTGGCGCTGCGGGTCCTTCTGGTTCTGCTGGCTCTGCTGGCCCTGCTGCGGATTCTGCTGGCCCTGCTGCGGATTCTGTTGGTTGCCCATCATGCTTCTCCGGTAGACGGCGTCGAAAGCGATGCCGGTGAGCCAACACTAGGGACCGCCGCGTTACCGCCGCGTGCGCTGACGATGCCGCGCGTCGACGGAAAACGCATGTACGTAAACAGTTCAGAACCGAACCTGTATGTCGTCACGCTGTTGTCGCACTCCGCATGGATCAGGGATCCGCATCGAAGATCACCGTCACGTCACCGCGATACGTGCTGCCGGGATGGTCCAGCATCGTTCCCACCGCCTCGCCGTTGACGGCAAAATGCAGCCTGGAGGGGCGGCGGATGATGAAACTGTCGGCGGTCATCACAGGCGGCGTCATCGTGGTGGTCAACGCAATGCCAACCGCCTCTGCCCCCGACGATGCATCGCGGAAACCTGGCAGGGTCAGCTGGATATCGAGGGGCGCGTCGGGGGCATCCACGGTTTCGTTGCGGATCCCACAGCGACCATCCGGGCGCGCGTGCTGGCACTGCAGCGAGACACTGAACTGCCCAGAGCTGCTGATGCTGAAGGGAATCTCGCGCTCCAGCGCCTTCGGCACGACCCCATGGTCCGTCCACTGTGTCCACCCGCCGCGAGGGGCAAGCACGGCGCGGTCGCTCCCTGCCGGAACCTCCAGCTGGAACGCATGCTGGATCTCCAGCTGGAAGTGCACGTTGACGATGTTGTCATCCAACTCAACCCCGTTGCCCAGGTCGAAGTCGGCACCCTCGCCCGTACCGCCCACGCGGAACGAGGTCATTCCGGTGTAAACCCCGCTGCGCATGGCCAGCGGCGCAGGCGTGGTCAATTGGTAGGTGAAGTCGAACTCGGCGATGGCGTAGTTGTTCGTATGCAGCCAGTGCAGCGCGCAGGCCAGCACGCCGTCGCCCCGGTCCTGGCGAAGCCACAGGCGCATGACGCTCCGGTTGTGTGCATTGGTGTTGCTCAACGCCCGGTTGCAGTTCCTGGCGGCGCCCGTGGAGGCAGGCTCGGTGGGCCCGTCGCCATCCTGGTCGACCAGGCGCAGCGCAGCGCCAATGATCTTCACCCCCAGATCGAACGTATGCGTTCCATCGTCGGAGGTGACCGTTACGGTACGCGGCCCCGGCATGCCGATGTAGAAGCTGTCACGCCCATAATCGTTCGTGCGCACGCCCTGCTTGGTGCCCCGCACCTTGGTGTCGATGCTCCACCAGTCGTTGTCGATGCATGCCTGCAGGTGCACGCTGTTGCACACCCCCGACCACGGCGTCGTGTTGACGAACTCCCGCTTGTTGGGGTCATTGATGTCCGGCTTGAACTCCGCGGTGATGTAGATGTCGGCGGCATGGGCGCCAGCAGCAGCGGCAGCCAACGCAATGGCTGCCGCCGCGCGACGCACGCCACGCAGCAAGGTGGAGGGGGAACGTTCAAACATCACGGCATTGCTCCTGCAGCGGGTGCAGCCGACGACGACTGCGCATGTCCAGGGGAGGTCGATGGGCACTTGAGGATGCCGGCCATCCACGTGTCGCCCTGCGGGCGGGTGGTCGTGCCGTCCAGCGCAAAGGTGCAGCCGGTCACCCTGGGGTGGCGGACTTCCAGGCTCGGCACCCTGGCACTCATCTCCAGCGCGAAGAAGCCATCGGCCTCCGCCACGCTGCGCCCGGCATGGTTGATGACGTGGGCGCCGGCCAGCGGCTGCCCGGCGGCATCCTTGAGATGGCCCATCACGGTGAAGGTGCTGAGCACGTCCACCTTGCCGTAGGCCACGCCTCCCTTGTTGAGGTGATACTCCAGCGTGGCCGGCTGGATGCTCGCAGCCGGCGCGGCGCGCCCATGGAAGTCGACCTGCAGGGCGCCGGTGCGATACGCAGTGACCGGCAGGAAGTTGCGGCCAGGGTGGAGCGCGTAGGAGCCACCGCGGCTGTCGTATGCGCGCAGCTCCACATCGGGCAGCTCGGAGCTCACGTCCACGATCATGCCGGTATCGACACTGCCGACCTGCCCCGCACCTGCGATGGCAAGCTTGCCGCCGCCCATGGCCAAGGTGCTTTCCAGGTTCAGGCCGCCACTGACGGTGCCGCCCAGCGACGAGCGCTGCGCATGCACGTCGCCGCGCAGTGCAGGATGCTCGAACTGCGCGTTGCTGCTCAGGCCCAGCCCATCGCTGTCCAGCGTGGCCTGGCCGGCGACACTGCGCAGCAGACCCTCTTCATAGGTCTGCTGTACCCCCGCGCTGGCGTACAGGCTGCGCCCGCCATCGGTGGCGGTGCGGCTGCCAAGGCTGCCGCTGTAGCGACGCCCCTCCTGGCCCAGCGCGATGTTCAGGGTGAAGTCGACACCACGGTTGCGGCGCGTGCCGCTGCTGGCACTGGCCGGGCGGTCGAACACCGCAGCGCGCCAGGTTGCGTCGCTGCCGAACAGGGTCTGGCGACGGCTGAAGGACAGGTCGAGCCCAACGCCGTTGCTGGTGCCACTGTGATGCGACACGCGCGCGGCAACGTAGCTGCTGTCACCGAGGCGATGGTTCATGCTCAGCGCACTGGTCTGCAGCCAGCCCGAGCGGGTCTGCGGCAGCTCGGCACCGGGCGGCAACGGCGGGTAGGCATCATCACCGGGGCGGCGACGCTCCTGCCAGCTGCGGTTGTGCGAGGCGATCACGGTGCCTTTGCCATGGCGCCACATGCCTTGGAGATCGACGCCATTGCCGTGGTCGCCGCTGTAGGCGTTGGTATGGATATTGGCACGGTCGTTGACCTGCCAGTCCAGCGATCCAGCAACGGCATTCCCGCCATCCAGGTGCTGGGCAGACAGGCCGAGGATCGCACGCGGATGGGCCAGGTAATTGACGATGCCGCCTGCGGCAAAGGCGCCGGCATCGGGGTCCTCCAGGGTGTCCAGCAGGCTGTGCTGGACACCGGCGAACGCGCTGTAGCGCCAGCGGCGGCTCGGGTCGCGCCAGTTGCCCGGCTTGTGGATCACCGTGGTTTCACGCGAGCTTTCGCGTCCATCCTCGATGACCCGCAGTTCGACCTCGTAGATGCCGCCCGGCAGGCGACGGGTATCCAGCTCCTGCAGGCCCGGCTGCAATGGCTGGGTCTGGATCAGGCTACCGTCGCGGAACACCTCCACGGTGCCCTCGCGGTTGGCGGTCACGTATACCGGATACAGGCTCGGTGCGCGCGAATCAATGGCCAGGCTGTCCGATGAGCCGGCCATCATGCCCACGGTGGTGTGGCTGAACGAGCCGGGCGCACGCGGCTGGCGGGTCACGCCCTGGAAGTTGGGCAGGAAGTAACCCACGCGCAGGAAGTTGTCGCGGAATTCGCGTTGTGCGTAGAGGCTCTGCACCGACTGGCGCAGCTGCCCGGCTTCATCACTGCTGCGGTCGACCTGGTAGTTGCCGACCAGCGTCCAGTGTCCCAGGCTGCCCTGTGCGTCGAGCGCGTAGCGGCCGGCCGTCGCCACGCCCTGCCCTGCATAGGCGTTGAGCTGGTGGCGCAGGATCAGGCCGCGACTGCCGTCTTCAGGCAGCGCGAGGTGGCGCTGCTGCGTGGCGGCGCGCCCACCGTTTTCGGTGGCGATGGAAAGCAGCGAGCTCTCCAGGCTGTAGTGAAGCCGCACCAGGCTGTCATTGCAGGCCTGTTCGCAGGCGCCCAACGGACGCGGTGGAGCCAACGCCTTCAACCAGCGCTCGCGTTCGGCGGCCGGTTCGGTGCTGTCGTGGCTGTCGGTAAACTCCAACAGCGACAAGGTATTGTCGCGGGTCAGCACCGCACGGGCGTCGCCCAGGTACTGACCATCGCGTTCGACCCGTACCACCAGGGGTACGTCGAAGAAATGGTCACGGAAGTCATCGGGCAGCCCCCCTGCCTGGTCAAGCAGGGTGAGGCTTTCCAGTGCCGCAGGCGCAGCCTGCACTGCTGCAACGCTGCAATGGAGCATGACGGCGGTGGCGAGGGGAAGCAGACGCGGTGACATGGTCATTCCTGTGCATGAAGAAGGGGCGCGAGCGCGCCCCTCCTGTGGCAGCCGGAGCTGCCGGGGTGAAACATGCGCAGCTGCGCGATTACGGGGTGCCGCTCTCGAACATCATGAAAACGTTGCCTTGGTAGGTGCCCTGCACGTAGCTCTCGCCGGCCGGCGCAGCGGCGGTGATGGCAACCGCAGCGCGCTTGCTCGCGGCGGCTTCGGTCGCGGTGGCCACTTCAACCGCGTTGGCGGCACCGACCTGCAGGTCCTGGCCGGCAACGGCCACGGTCAGGTCGATCGCGTTGCCGGCGCTGGTCAGCATGGCTTCGGTGGTCAGGTAGGCGTTGATGGCGCCCAGGCCGCTCTTCATGTCGACCTGCTGCAGGATCGGATCCAGGCGCTGGGTCGCGATGTTCCAGCGCATGTTCTGGGTCTGGCTAGCCCAGTCGCCGACCGGCGAGATCTGCAGGCCGGTGGCGGACGGCACCGTGGCTTCAACCGTCACCTGGATGGGGAACTGCTCGGTAGCGGCCATGGCGGCAGCCGGGGTCAGGATCAGGGCAGCCGCAGCGGCCAGGACGGTGGTCTTGAGGTTCATTTTTCCTGCATCTCCAACGGAAAGGTGTCGCCTGGAGTCCGGCGACGGGACGACGGTTCCGGGCGGAACCTAGCGGGTGAGCAGGACGTCCTTGCGGCTGTCCCCCTCAACGATCTGGAAGCGGTGCAGATGCCCGGCACTGCGAGCGAAGCGTTCGGTGCGCCCTGGCAGCAGGTGCACCTTGCGCGACGGGGAGCACTTGGCCGCCTTGTCCTGCGCACTGCACTGGCGGATGTCGTCGAGCACCACCGTGGTGTTGCCGGCATTGCGCAGCTGCACGTGGCTGTCGTGCGTTTCGGTCTGCACGTCGTAGCGGGGCTGGTCGGGATGCACGATCACGAATACGCCATAGCCGGTCAGCACGTTGACGCCGGCCGAGAGCTTGTTGCGGTAGTCATCACGCTGCGCGTCGGTCAGCGCGAATTCGTCTTCGGACTGTGGCAGCACCGGCACGAAGCGCACGCGGTAGTAGCGTTCGGTGCTGCGATCCCCCTGCACCAGCAGGCGCGTGGCCTGTTGGCCCTGCGCCGGCACGATCAACCGCGACGGGCTGGCAATCAGCCCGGCGGCGGCAGCGGTGCCCGAGGTATCCACCGGGATCTCCTGATGGGTGCCGTCCGCGGCGTAGCGCACTTCGCTGATCTGCACACGGACGAACGCCGTGGCATCGCCGGTATTGCGCACGCGCTTCAGCAGCGCCCCCTTGCCCGGCTCGGCATATTCGTACATCGCCCCCACATGGATGCTGGGAGCGGCAGCCTGGGCCGGATGAGGCGATGCCGTCATCGCCATCGCCATGGCTGCCGCCAGCGCGGTGATCAGACGCTTCATCAAAGGAACTCCTGTTGTTGACGCGTCGATTGCATCGCCGCGTTGAATGGGGGCAGCTTAAAGTTCTGCTACGCCGCGCCACATTCAATATTCCTCAATGCGCTACTGCAATTTGTTGTAGCGGCGCCCAAACGAAAACGCCCCGCTGATGAGCGGGGCGTCTGCTGCTTCTCTTCACTCTGCTGCGCGCATATCGCTACTGGGCAGCGTCCTGCTGCCACTTGGCGACCTTGGCCCGTGTCTGCGCCAGCAACGCATCCAGCGCCTTGCGGTCATACACGTGGCCACGCAGCACCACGGTGTTGATCGCGCGTGTGGCCTGGATATCCTGCAGCGGGTTGGCATCCAGCAGCACCAGGTCGGCGGCCTTGCCTTCGGCGATGCCGCCGTAGCGGTCCAGCGTACCGAACCACGACGGACCCGCACGGGTTGCCGACGACAGCGCCTGCGCGGGAGTCAGGCCTTCCTTGACGAACAGGGCCAGCTCGTCATGCAGGCCGATACCGGGATAGTTGAAGGAATTGAGGAACCCCGCGTCGGTGCCGGCCATGACGGTCACGCCCGCCTGCTGCAGCATCGGCAGCACGGCCGCCACCTGGTGGTACTGCTGGTGGCGCTCGGCGATCTGCTCTGGACCCGCCTTGGCAGCACGTTCCACCCGCCACTGGTAAGTCGCCTGCAGCTTCGGGCCAATGTAGGCCAGGTACGGATCGTTGGCGTGGTCATCCTGGTCCAGGAAGTCGAGGATGCGGCCGCCGTTGAGGGTGGGCGTGACATACACGCCCTTCGCCGCAAAGCCACGGTAGGCGGCCATGGCAGTGTCACGATCAAAGCCGGCATCAAGCCGGCGATTGGCCTCGGCGCGATCGATGCGCTTGGCGGCGAAATCGGCGGCAATGGCCGCCTCGTCCCTGACCCCGGCCTTGTAGGCGTAGTCCAGATGCTCGATCGAGCTGATGCCGGCATCCACCGCCTGCTGCACGGTCAGCGCCATCGGGATGTGCCCGGACGCGCGCAGGCCATTGGCACGGGCGCCACGCACTGCCGCCAGGAACAGGGGCGGGGTCAGGGTGCTGTCGGTGATCTTGACGAAGTCGACGCGGTCGCGCTTGAGCTGGGCCAGCGCGGCATCGAGGTCGGCCGGGCTGCCGACCTCCAGCGTTCCCTTCCAGACCGGCTTGATGCCTTCGATCTTGGCGCCCGAACTGAACAGCTGCGGGCCTTCCAGGCTGCCGTCGGCAATCTGGCCACGCCACTGCAGCACCTGCGTGGGCAGGTCGCCGGAACAATCACGGATGGTGGTGATGCCATGGGCGATGTACAGCGGCAGCAGCGCCTTGTTCTCTTCGACCAGCTCCGGTCCGCCGCCGAAATGCACGTGCATGTCCCACAGGCCGGGAATCAGGAAGCGGCCGTTGCCATCGATGCGCTGCGGCGCCTTCCAGGCCTTGGCAATGCTGCGGTCGTCACCCACGGCGACGATGTCATTGCCGCGCACCACCACCGCCTGGTCGGCATGGGTGGTGGCATGTTCGACATCCACCACGGTGGCACGCCGGATGATCAGGTCGGCCTGTTCGGCGGCGAGGACGCAGGGCGCCAGTGCAAGCAGCACCGGGACGGCAGACAGCACAATGGGTTTCATGGCAACGTGGCAAAAAGGAGTACCTCCGCACCATACGGCGCGAAGGCATCCATTCACCAGTTAAATTTCGTCATGACGCGCATTACGGAATCGAATGCGCTCAGACCTCGCCCTGCATGGCCGGACGCGCCTGCACCTGCGCCAACCAGGCCGCCACGGCGGGATACGCGTCCACGCCAGCACCGACGTAGGTGCCATAGCCGACCACCTGCGCCACCACCAGGTCCACCAGCGAGTAATCGCCGCCCAGCATCCAGGGCTGCGATCCCAGGCGATCTTCCAGCAATCCCAGCAGCTCGGCCGCGCCCTGTCCTGCGGCGGTGGCCTGCACACTGTCGCGCAACGGACCTTCGCGGGTGGCCAGCATCAGCCGGTTGATCATCGCCGCGTAGGTCACATAGGCCCACGCGCACCACGACAACGCCTGCAGCCGCTCCGGGGTGTCGGCCGCCGGCCACAGCCCGCGCGCCACGCCGAAGCGGTCACCCAGCCACAGATGGATGGCCAGGCCCTCGAAGATCGGCGTGCCATCCACCACCAGGCACGGCACCTTGCCGTTGGGATTGATCGCCAGGTACTCCGGGGTGCGCTGCTCGCCATTCCGGATGTCGATCCGCACCCGGTCATGGGCAACCCCCAGTTCGGCAAGCGCGCAGGCGACGGGGGTGGCACTGGACATGGGATGCCAATAGAAGACGACGGACATGTGGAACTCCTTGTGGGTTGTCGGTGTGGAAAGGTGCGCCGCCAGGGGGCCTTGCACCGTGGCCACAGGCTAGCCACCATTGCGGACAGATCCTGTCCTCGACAGGCGCGATGCTGCCGCCCATGCTGACCACCTCCGCTCGACTGCTGCGCCTGCTCTCGCTGCTCCAATCCCGTCCGCATTGGCCGGGCAACACGCTGGCCGCGGATATCGGCGTGCATCCGCGCACGCTGCGCCGCGACATCGACCGCCTGCGCGAGCTGGGCTACCCGATCCAGGCCAGCAGTGGCGTGGCCGGCGGCTATGCGTTCCGCGCCGGGCGCGCATTGCCGCCGCTGCTGCTCGACGATGAAGAAGCATTGGCCGCTGCGCTGGCCCTGCGCACTGCAGTGACCGGCACCATCAGCGGCATCGAGCAGACCGCGATCACCGCACTGGTCAAACTCGAACAGGTGATGCCGGCCCGGCTGCGACGCCGGCTGGATGCATTACGTACCGCGATCCTGCCGATCGACCAGGCCGGGCCCATGGTCGATGCCGGGCTGCTGGCCACCTTGGCCGGCGCCTGCCGCGACCAGCTGCAGCTTCGCTTCGACTATGCCGACCGCCAGGGACAGCCCAGCCAGCGTCTGGTGGAACCGCAGGGCGTGGTGCATGCCGAACGGCGCTGGTACCTGGTGGCCTGGGACACGCTGCGCGTGGACTGGCGCACGTTCCGCATCGACCGGATGACCAGTGCGGCAGAGGTGGGCGCGCACTTCCGCCCGCGCCCCTCGCCCGCCAATGGCGACCTGCGCGCGTTCGTGAGCCAGTCGCTGTCGCTGGGGCCCTACGGGGACGAAGCGCGGGTGATCCTGCACGCGCCCATCGACATCGTGCGCGAACGCATACCGGCCTCGGCGGGCATGCTCGAAGCGGTGGATTCACAGCGCTGCCTGCTGCGGTGTGGCGCGCACCCGCAGGGCGCGGTGGTGTACTGGCTGCTCGCGCTGGAGCTCGAATTCGAGGTACTGGGCCCGCCTGCGCTGCACGCGATGATGCAGGCCGCGGGCGCTCGCGTGGCGCGCAGCCTTGCACGCAGCGGGGCCGCCGCTGGCTAGGCATCCGCGTGCATGCTAGAACAGGCACCATTGGTTTTCTGGATACCGCCATGCCGCCCAGTGCACAATCGCATCGCACCCTGTTCGAACTGGACCTGCTGCGGGCGATGGTGATGGTGGCCGACTGCGGCAGCTTCACCACCGCCGCCACGCGCCTGCATTCCACCCAGTCCACCATCAGCCAGAAGATCCGGCGGCTGGAGCAGTTGGCCGGGCACCCGCTGCTGGTGCGCGGCAACCGCGATGTGCACCCCACCGATGCCGGGCAGACACTGCTCGGCATCGCGCGCCAGATGCTGGCCCTCAACGACCAGATGGGCGAAGCACTGGCCGGCGCCACGGTGGCGGTGACCGTGCGGCTGGGCGTGCCCGAAGACTTTGTCAGCCCCCGCACCACCGCCCTGCTGGGCCGCTTCACCCGCCGCCACCGGCAGGTGAAGCTGGAAGTCACCAGCGGCCTCAGCCGCGACCTCGCCAACGCCTACGACCACGGCGAGCTGGACCTGGTGCTGGTCAAACAGCGCCGCAACAGCCGCCAGGGCGTGGCCTGCTGGCATGAGCCGATGCGCTGGGTGGACAGTGCACGCAGCCCCTGCATCGGCATGGACCCGATTCCGCTGGTGACGTTTCCGCCGCGCGGGCTGTATCGCGATGAGTTGATCGCTGCCGTGGAAAGCATGGGCCGGCGCTGGCGGATCGGCTTCACAAGCTCCAGCCTCAGTGGCATCCAGGGCGCGGTGGCCGACGGCATGGGCATCAGCCTGCTGCCAGCGCGTGCCATGACCCGCGAACACCGCGCGCTCACCGCGCGCCAAGGCCTGCCGCCCATGGACGGCATCGAAATCGCGATGCTGCACCGTGACAATGCCGATCCGCTGGTGCTGGATCTGGCGTCGCAGTTCGCGCGACTGCTCGATCGCGAAAAACGGTGACGCGGATGCGCGCAGAGAGTGACGCACCTCTCGTACCGAGCATAGGAATAGTCCTAATCTGACATCAGACTATCTCCGCTGCGCGTTGAAGCGGTAAGAATGGCGCAAATCCCACGATTGCGTGCCTCCTTTGTCTCGACGCCATCCAGGCCCCGCATATAGACCGCTGCTGCCGTCCGTACTCAACATCGCCCTGCTGGATGACCACGATGTGGTCCGGCATGGCAGTTATGTACACCTGTCCACCGACCCGCGCTTCCATGTGGTCGGCAACCACGCCCACACCAGCTCCCTGATCAGCACCTTGCAACACCACCTGGTGGACGTGGCGGTGGTGGACTACACGCTGGGCGAAGGCGACCTGCAGGGCATGGAGCTGCTGCGCATGCTTCGACGCCGGTTCCCGCGCGTGCGGGTGTTGATGTTCTCGGCCAACGTACATCACGTGATGATCTCCAACACCATGGCCGCCGGCGCTGCGGGCGTGGTCTCCAAGGGCGAGTCACTGGAAGCGCTGGCGCGCGCGGTCACCCGCGTGGCGGCCGGGCACACCCATGTGCCGGTCAACTACCGCGACGAACACGCCGAACACCGGTTGTCGCAGAGCGAGCGCGAAGTGCTGCAGCTGTGCCTGAGCGGCATGACCGTGACTGACATTGCCCTGCAGCGCAACCGCAGCATCAAGACCATCAGCACCCAGAAGCACGCGGCGTTCCGCAAGCTCGGCCTGCGCACCGACCGCGACCTGTTCACCCTCCGCCATCAGCTGGCGGTGTGGTGAGCGGCAACTGGACCTGGGCCGGCGCCTTGACCGGGGTGCTGGTCGGCCTGCTGCTGCCTGTCACCGCGGGCAGCAGTGCCGAACCGCGGCTGGTCAGGGTGGCTGCCGACCCCTCCCAGCATGGCCTGCTCGCCAACGACAACCGCGCGGCGCGCGACATCAACCTGATCACCGGCTATGCGCAGCTGGTCGCCGAACAGGCCGGACTGGAATTCCGCGAGCAGCCGGTGGAATCGGCCACCGCCGCGCTGCAGGCGATCTGCGACGGGCGCGCCGATCTGATGCTGCTGCTGGGCCCGCTGGACAACGCGCCCTGCACGGCGTTGGCCGCATCACCGGCGTATTACCGCGGCCAGACCCTGATGGCCAGCCGCCACGCCCAGGCGCACCCGCCGGAGTTCGCACACCTGCGCCGGGTGGCGGTGGTTCGCGGCACCCGCCTGGCCGAATGGCTGGGCGCCTACCACCCCCACCTGCAGGTGGTGGACCTGCCCAGCCTGCGTGAAGCGCTGTCCGCCGTGGAAGCCGGCGTGGTGGACGCGGCACTGGACCTGGATGTGGCAATGCGCCCCGTGGTGCGCCGCGACTTCGGCAACAGCCTGCTCCTGCACGGCGGGCCATCCACCTTGCCAGGCAGCCTGCACCTGGTGGTGCGCCACCGCGACCGCGCCCTGCTCGATCAGATCCATCAGGCGATGCGCTCGATCAGCCCGCAGGAACACGCGATGCTGATGCAGCGCTGGACCAAAGCCACGTACCTGAGCGGGCCGTCGCTGCAGGTGATGTCGCAGCACTTCCGCTGGGAACTGCTGGCCGGCGCGCTGATCCTGCTGGCCCTGCTCACCGCCGGGGTGTGGATGCGCGTGGCACAGCAGTCGGCGCGGCGCAGCGAGCGCCAGCAGGCGCGCTTCATCGCCGTGATGAGCCACGAAGTCCGCAACGCCGCGCAGGCACTGGTCACCTCGGTGGATCTGCTGCACCAGTCGGGCCTGGACCAGGGCCAGCGGCAACTGGTGAACGCCGCACGCAATGCGGGGGCCGGCCTGCGCCATCTGCTCGGCCACGCGCTGGACTATTCACGGCTGGCCACCGGCGAGTACCACCCCACCCCCGGCTGGCAGGACGTGCGCCAGCTGGCGCGTGACTGCCTGGCGGTGGCCCGCCCTGCGGCCGAGGCCAAAGGCCTGGCCATCACCCTGCTGCAGGACACCGACCCGCTGCCCCGGATGTGGCTGGATGGTGACGCGCTGCGCCAGGTGCTCAGCAACCTGCTGGGCAACGCGGTGAAGTTCACCGACCTGGGGCACGTCGACGTCACCCTGTCGCTGCACCTGGACCAGGACAGCGCACACCTGGGGCTTGCGGTCCGCGATACCGGCATCGGCATCCCGGCCGCGCTGCACGACACCGTGTTCAAGCCTTTCGCGCAGGCGCACGACAGTCATTCGCGGCAGATGGGCGGTGCCGGGCTCGGCCTCTCCATCTGCCAGGATCTGGTGCGGGGCATGGGAGGCACGGTGCAGCTGCGCAGCGCCCCCGGCGAGGGCAGCTGCTTCGAGGTGCGGTTACCGGTGGTGATCGAAGCCACCGGCCCCTGCGCGGGGGAGCAGCCGCTGGCCGGGCGCACCCTGTTGCTGGTTGAAGACCACGCATTGAATCGCACGGTGGTCTGTCGGCAGCTGGAGACGCTGGGCGCCTCGGTGAGCAGCTGCGCCGACGGCGCCAGCGCACTGCACTGCCAGGCCGCCGAACCCTGCGGCATCGTGCTGCTCGATTGCGTGCTCGACGACATGAGCGGTTACGAGCTGGCCGTCCAACTGCGACAACTGGAGCGCCGCCACGGGCGTACGCCGGCCGTACTGGTGGCAGTGTCTGCCAATGATTCGGCCGCGCACGTGGAACGCTGCCTCGCCTGCGGCATGGACGCGGTGCTGTGCAAGCCGCTGGATATCGGCCAGCTGCTCCGGGCATTGCAGGTGGAGACGCAGGGGAACACAGAGCGGCTGGCAAGCCCGACCAGCAGCGCAACCGACCCCATCTGGACCGAGATCCTGCAATCGCTGCAGGAAGAGCAGATGGCGCTGCATGACGCCCTGCGCGACCGGGCCGCCACCGCGCTGCGGCACCACGCGCATCGGCTGGCCGGCGTGCTGCAGATGCTGGGACGACCGGATCTGGCCGCGATTGCCGGCGACCTGCACGAACTGGACCTGGACGAGCCCGGCGACTGGCTGGATGCCGGGCGGCTGCTGGGTTACCTGCGCCCGGCCCTCGCCGGCCTGGCAGGCGGGACGATCATTTCAGCTGCAGGGGATAGCGCTGCCACAGCACGTGCACCAGGAACCCGGTGAGCTCGGCATCCTTTGCGCTGATCGCCGCACGGATCTTGTCCAGCAGCACCATATCGCTGCAGGTGCGCACATCGGCGTGGTCAGCCTGTCCGGCACGGCGGGCCCGGTAGCGGGCGGCACGTTGGGCATCGGTCATGGCGTAGCCGAACGTGGGCGGACGGCCGCGCTTGCGCGGCAGCATCAGCTCCAGGGTGCCGGGGTCTTCTTCATCACGCATGACGGACGGGGAACGCAAACGGGGCGCGAACAATATCGTGAGATGTAACGGAAATCCAGCAGAAATACGCGGAATCGATCACCGCGCGAGCGAGGACTCCGCCAACCGCGCGCCCAACCACACCAGCGCAAATCCCGCCACCAGACTGATGCCCAGATACGTCGGCATCACCCAGCCGCGTCCGTTGCGGACCAGCAGCACTGCCTCCAGCATCATCGACGAGAACGTGGTCAGCCCGCCGATGATGCCGACGATGGCGAACGCGCGCCAATACAATGCCGCGCTGCCGCGGGTCTGCAGCCAGACCACCACGTAGCCGACCGCGAACGCGCCCACCAGGTTCACCGTCAGCGTGCCCCAGGGGAAGCCGTTGCCGAACTGGCGCAGCATGGCGTCGCCGATGATGAAACGCAGCGCCGCGCCCAGCGCACCGCCGGCCATCACCAGCCCCAGCTGCTGCCACCACGTGCTGAAGCCCCCCATCAGTCGTTCCCTTTGCGCGCCCGCGCCTGCTCGCGCTCGGCACGCAGGCGGTCGAGCTTTTCCTTCAGCTTGATTTCCAGGCCGCGCGCCACCGGCTGGTAATACACCCGCTCGCCCATCGCATCCGGGAAGCCGGTCTGGTCCAGCGCGATGCCGCCTTCGGCATCATGGTCGTACTGGTAGGTCTTGCCGTAGCCCAGCTCCTTCATCAGCCTGGTCGGCGCGTTGCGCAGGTGCAGCGGCACCTCCTGGGTGCCGGTCTCGCGCACTTCCTGCTTGGCCAGGTTGAAGGCGGCATAGCCGGCGTTGGATTTGGCGGTGCTGGCCAGGTACAGCACCAGCTGGGCGAAGGCCAGCTCGCCCTCGGGGCTGCCCAGCCGTTCGTAGATGTCCCAGGCTTCCAATGCCATCGACTGCGCGCGTGGATCGGCCAGGCCGATGTCCTCGATCGCCATGCGGGTCAGGCGCCGGGCCAGGTAGGAGGGATCGCAGCCGCCATCGAGCATGCGCGTCAGCCAGTACAGCGCGGCATCCGGATTGGAGCTGCGCACCGACTTGTGCAGGGCCGAGATCTGGTCATAGAACTGCTCGCCCCCCTTGTCGAAGCGGCGGGTGCGGTCGGCCAGCACCTGCACCAGCATCTCCGGGCTGATCCGCCCGCCTTCACCGCCCGCCAGTTCCGCGGCGATCTCCAGCAGGGTCAGACCGCGCCGCACATCGCCGTCGGCGGCGGTCGCGATCTCCAGCAGCGCTTCGGGTGTGACCTGCAGCGCCTCGGCGCCGAGCCCGCGTTCCTTGTCCTGCAGCGCCCGCTCCAGCGCCTCGACGATGTCGGCCGGCGACACCGCTTCCAGCACGTGCACGCGGCAGCGCGACAGCAATGCCGAATTGAGCTCGAACGAAGGGTTTTCCGTGGTGGCACCGACGAACACGATGGTGCCGCGCTCGATATGCGGCAGGAACGCATCCTGCTGGGCCTTGTTGAAGCGATGCACTTCGTCCACGAACAGCACCGTGCGGCGGCCTTCGGCGAAGCGCTGGGCCGCTTCGGCCAGCACCACCCGGACCTCGGGCAGGCCCGAAAGCACGGCGGAGATGGCACGGAATTCGGCGTCGGCGTAGTGCGCCAGCAGCAGGGACAACGTGGTCTTGCCGCAGCCTGGCGGCCCCCACAGGATCATCGAGTGCACATGCCCGGACTCGACTGCCCGGCGCAGCGCGCTACCCGGGGCGAGCAGACGTTTCTGCCCCACCATCTCATCGAGGGTCTGCGGGCGCATGCGCTCGGCAAGCGGGCGCATGCTGTCCCGATCCACCGTCAGCAGATCGGGTTCATTGAATGTCGTTCGGTTTCTGGCCACGCCACTATTGTATGACCGAATGACGCAGCGCCGGGCCCTGCCCGGCCACCTCAGTTGCCGATGACGTCGGTGTTTTTCGGCGGCGTGAACGTGAAGGTGGTTTTCGGGAAGGTCGGGTTCCGCTTCCAGTCCTTGAACGAGATCACCGTGCGCTGGTTCACCGCATCGGTCACTTCCATGCGGGCCAGGCCCTGCGCGTTGAAGCCCAGCGCGGCGTACTGGAACGACGTTTCGGTTTCACGCTTCGGGGTCAGCGACAGCCACTGCAGGCCGTCGCGCGGCGCGGCCTCTTCACTGACGTCGTACTGCTTTTCCAGCAGCGCCGGGGTGATCAGCGCGATCAACGGGCTGTTCTGTTCCTCGGCGCCCTGCACCCGCTTGGTCGCCTGCTGCAGGTCCGGCTCGTACACCCACACATTGCTGCCGTCGGCAATGATCAGCTGCTCGTGCGGCACCTTGTACTCCCAGCGGAACTGGTTCGGCACCGACAACGCCACGCTGCCGCTGGTGGTTTCCTTCACCTTGCCCTTGCTGTCGAACACCTTCTGCTCGAACTTGCCGTCCAGGCCCTTCAGGCCCTTGGTGAACGTGGTCAGCTCATCGCGGGCGCCGGCCCAGGCAGACACCGACCCGACACTGGCGCAGACCAGCGTGGCGGCGACAAGACAGCGGCGGAAAGTGCTCTGCATACGGGTATCCAATGAATGTTGTAAGGATGGCCGGCAGTGTGCCGAGGTCATCCTGAATGGGGGGTCAGGGGACGGATTGCACCGTGCGCAGGTCGCCGTAGACCACCTGCCCTCGGAAGCCGCGCCGCACCTGCTGGTACAGCTCGCGGAACGCAGCATAGTCGCCCGGCTGGCACAGCGCATCCGCGCCGCGCACCGCGTTCTGGTGCAGGCGGTGGCGGGCGACGATGGCCTGCCCTTCGCGGCTCCACTCAAGCGCGTACTCCCCGGCCGCATTACGGAACTGCTGGTTGCGCGGCATCGCCACGATCGGCACCCCGGCAGGGAACTCCAGCCGGTAGGTTTCCTGGCGCAGGGTGTCGTTGCAGTAGAACGGGGTGGCGTTGTCCGGCGCCGACGTGGTGGTGTAGATGTCACGGAACGACTCGCCACCGGGCGGGTCCGGCAGCACCATGCCACCGACCACGCCGAAATCGACGTAATCACGGGCGTGGAAGTCGTAGCGGTAGTTGAACGGCCGGGTCAGGTCCTGCGGGTCGCCCAGCAGGGTCAGCGTGCCGCTGCCATCGAAGCCGGACGAGGCCATGATCGATTCCTCCACCCGCGCCCGGTTCTGCGCGTTGAGGCGGGCGAACGCGCCGCGCATGCCGATCTCGCCCACTTCGCGCGGCTGCTGCACGGTCTGGCCCTGCAGGTTGCCGTCCGGGTCGAAGCGGAAGGTCACCTCGAAGCCGCTGCCGTTGCGCGCGGCATCGTTGGCCGGGGTGCGTGCCACCCTGGCCTGGCGCGTATGCAGCACCGGCGCACCGAGGTCGCCGTCAGGCAGCTGGCCAAAGCGCGCATAGGCGCTGGTGGAATCCAGGTACAGGTCGAACTCGGGAATGTAGGTGATGGCGTGGTTGAACCGCCCCAACAGGGGAATGTCCGGCAGGGTCGGGCCGCCGCCAGCACCAATCAGCACCGGGGTGCTGTCGATGCCGCGCGCGGCCAGCAACGCCTCCAGGATCACCACGTGGTCCTTGCAGTCGCCGTAGTGGTTGTCGAGGATGCTCTGCGCCGGGTTCGGCTCCAGCCCGCCGTTGCCCAGGTAGACCGCCACGTAGCGGATGTTCTGCGACACCCAGCGGTACAGCGCGGCGGCCTGCTCCCGCCGGTCGACGATGCCGCGGGTGACCTCGTCGGCCAGCGCCTGGATCCCCGGGGTCACCCGTGCCGCCTCGCCGCCCTTGAGCTGGTAGGCCTGCGCCACCTGCGCCCAGTCGCGGTACGTGCTGGCCATGATGGTCGGGCTGAACTCCCACGGCGCCGCGGTCCAGATCTGCACCGGCATCGGGTCCGGGCGGCGGTAGCGCCAGGCCCAGGTCGCCTGCCCGTTCCGGATCACGGGTTTCTGGTTGCCCTGCACGCCCCGCTGCTGCACGTACATCGGCAGGGAGGCCGGCGCGCTCAGGGTGACCTGCGCATCGTCGTACTGGGAGAACCCGCTGAAGGTTTCCCACAGGCTGAAGTAGCCCGGGAAGTACGGCTGGGTCTGGGTGCGGCGGGTCTGGTAGACCACCCGGGTGCCCGGTGCCAGGTTGGGAAACACCACCACCCGCACCTTGCGGTCGGCGTACATGGCCGCCGCGGCGCTGGAATAGCTCTCCTGGGTGTAGATGCGGTCGGCCGGCACGTCACGGCGCTGGCCGTCGGCGGTCAGGGTGTAGGCCGACAGCACCTCCAGCGTCTCCATCTTCTCGCTGTAGCTCAGCCGCACCTGGCTGAACTGCTCCACCGCCGCCTTGGTCTTGAGCAGGATGTCGTAGGACTCGGTCTGCACGTTGCCGGCGTCAGGGCGCACCACGTAATCGGCGCGGTAGCTGACGAAGCTGAAGTTGTTGCTGGCCTGGGTATCGCTGGGGACGGCCGGCGGGGCCGGTGCCGGCGCCACCGCAGGCGCCGGAACCCGGGCCGGGGCGACCGTCTGGGCAGACACCAGCAGGGGCGCCAACGCCAGCGCGCACGCGGTCATCCATGTCATGCGGATCATTGCGGTTCCGGCGTTACTTCGGCGGGGGCGGCGCAAGCACGCTGCGGTCGCCGTTGTGTTCGGGTGGGCTGACCACGCCGGCCATCTCCATGGCTTCGATCAGGCGCGCGGCGCGGTTGTAGCCGATCTTCAGCCGGCGCTGCACACCGGAAATCGAGGCGCGGCGGGTTTCGGTCACGATCCGCACAGCTTCGTCGTACAGCGGATCCGATTCATCCCCTGCCGCCCCGCTGGACTCGGGCAGGCCACCGGCACCCACCACCACGCCATCGCCCATCATCTGCACTTCGTCCAGCACGCCGCTGATGTAGTCGGCCGGGCCGCTGGCCTTGAGGTGTTCGACCACGCGGTGCACTTCCTCGTCGGAAACGAACGCACCGTGCACACGGTCAGGCAATGCGGTGCCGGGCGGCAGGTACAGCATGTCGCCGTGGCCCAGCAGCGTTTCGGCGCCGGACTGGTCCAGGATGGTGCGCGAATCGATCTTGGAGCTGACCTGGAAGCCGATGCGGGTCGGGATGTTGGCCTTGATCAGGCCGGTGATCACATCCACCGACGGACGCTGGGTGGCCAGGATCAGGTGGATGCCGGCCGCGCGCGCCTTCTGTGCCAGGCGCGCGATCAGCTCTTCGACCTTCTTGCCGACAATCATCATCATGTCGGCGAATTCGTCGATGAAGATGACGATGAACGGCAGCGTCTCCAGCGGGCGCGGGGCTTCGCCGAGCTCCGGGTTCGGCTTGAACAGCGGGTCCATCAACGGCTGGCCGGCGTCTTCGGCGTCCTTGACCTTCTTGTTGAAGCCGGCCAGGTTGCGCACGCCCACCGCGCTCATCAGCTTGTAGCGCCGTTCCATTTCGGCCACGCACCAGCGCAGGCCGTTGGCGGCTTCCTTCATGTCGGTGACCACCGGCGCCAGCAGGTGCGGAATGCCCTGGTAGACGCTGAGTTCGAGCATCTTCGGGTCGATCATCAACATCCGCAGGTCTTTGGGCGAGGCCTTGTACAGCAGGCTCAGCACCATGGCGTTGACCGCCACCGACTTGCCCGAGCCGGTGGTACCGGCCACCAGCAGGTGCGGCATGCGCGCCAGGTCGGCCACGGTCGGACGGCCGGCAATGTCCTTGCCCAAGGCCAGGGTTAGTGGGCTGGCCGACTTGTCGTACTCCTTGGAGCGCAGCAGTTCGGACAGGTAGATCATTTCGCGGGTGACGTTGGGGATTTCCAGGCCTACCACCGACTTGCCCGGAATCACATCCACCACGCGCACCGACTTGACCGACAGGCCGCGGGCGATGTCCTTGTCCAGCGAACTGATCTGGCTGACCTTGATGCCCGGTGCCGGCTCGATCTCGAAGCGGGTGATCACCGGGCCGGGATATGCGCCGACCACCTGCGCGTCGATGCGGAAGTCCTTGAGCTTGAACTCGATCTGGCGCGACAGCGTTTCCAGCGTCTCCTCGTCGTAGCCCTTGGGCTGCGGCTTGGGATCATCCAGCAGCGCCAGCGGCGGCAGGTCCGAGCCATCGCCATTGACGCCGCGGAACATCGGAATCTGGGTTTCGCGCTTGGCGCGGTCGCTCTTTTCCAGCACCGGTTCCGGACGCGGCTCGATCTTGACCGGCTCGCGCTTGGCGCGCACCTCGGCGTCCACCTTGCGCACTTCCTGGCGCTCCTCGCGCATGGCGCGGGTCTGCTGCCACTCGGTGGCCTGCTCCTTCTTCTTGCTGAGCAGCGGCGGCAGCGCAAGCACCGCGCGGCCGATCTTCTCCATCACCACGAACCACGAAATGCCGGTGGCCAGGGTGATCGAGGCCAGCAGCAGCACCAGCACGAACAGGTTCGCGCCGAGCGCGCCGAACCCGGCACTGAGCGAATTGCCCACCAGCCGGCCGAGGATGCCGCCGGCATGGCCCACATCGCCACTGAACAGCCGCAGGTGCAGGAAGCCGGTGCCGGCAATCAGGAAGCCGACCAGGCCGACCAGCCGCAGCGCCGGGTCCAGGTCGTGCTCGCCCTTGCTCTCACGCTTGAGCCCGAACATGGCGAACCACGCCAGCGCGCCCAGCACGATCGGCAGCAGGAACGCCATGTAACCGAACAGCTGCAGCAGCACATCGGCCACCCAGGCGCCGACCCGGCCGCCCATGTTGTGGATGGGCGCCACCACGCT
Source organism: Stenotrophomonas sp. GbtcB23 (assembly GCF_019091045.1). Taxonomy (NCBI): domain Bacteria; kingdom Pseudomonadati; phylum Pseudomonadota; class Gammaproteobacteria; order Lysobacterales; family Lysobacteraceae; genus Stenotrophomonas; species Stenotrophomonas sp. GbtcB23. The sequence goes on from NZ_JAGXKC010000023.1 coordinate 64,792, forward strand.
GCCGGTGTGCGACCAGCCCGGGTCGCTCGCCGAATAGGTGAACAGGCTGGCGACCAGATACAGCAACGCCGGGGCGATCGCGATCAGGCCGAGGTCGCGCCACAGGCGCTGCCGACGGGGATTTTCGACCGGCGCCGCAGCCGCAGCACGGCGCGACGCCGCTTTGCCGTCGGGAGACTTGGATCGTTCCGGGACCTGTTTCGCCACCTTAGACCAGACCTTGGGAATGCACTGTTAGTGCTTGATAATAAACGACTGACGGCACGCCAACCACCACCGGCTGGGTTGCGCCGTTCCACCGCTCGCCTTGAATCGGGCGACCCCTGCCGCCACTCTATGACCTGTCTTGGACGCCGGGCAATCTTTCGCCAGCGCCCCGCCCCATCATCTCTTTGCGAGTCTACATGAGCAATTCCAAGCCTTCCCGCCACCAGAAGCTCGTCATCCTCGGTTCCGGCCCGGCCGGCTGGACGGCAGCGGTCTACGCCGCCCGCGCCAACCTGAACCCGGTGGTGATCACCGGCCTGCAGCAGGGCGGCCAGCTCATGACCACCACCGAAGTGGACAACTGGCCGGGCGACGCCCATGGCCTGATGGGCCCGGACCTGATGGCGCGCATGCAGGCCCACGCCGAGCGCTTCGAGACCGAAGTGATCTTCGACCACATCCACACCGCCGACGTGACCCAGCGCCCGTTCAAGCTGATCGGCGACAGCGCCGAGTACACCTGCGACGCGCTGATCATCGCCACCGGCGCCACCGCCAAGTATCTGGGCATTCCCACCGAAGAGGCCTTCAAGGGCCGCGGCGTGTCGGCCTGCGCCACCTGCGACGGCTTCTTCTACCGCGACCAAGACGTGGTCGTGGTCGGCGGCGGCAACACCGCCGTGGAAGAGGCGCTGTACCTGTCCAACATCGCCCGCAAGGTCTACCTGGTCCACCGCCGCGACACCCTCAAGGCGGAAAAGATCATGCAGGACAAGCTGTTCGCCAAGGTCGCCTCGGGCAAGATCGAGACCGTGTGGCACCACCAGGTGGACGAAGTGCTGGGCAACGAAGCCGGCGTCACCGGCGTGCGCGTGAAGTCCACCCTGGACGGCAGCACCCGCGACATCGACGCCCACGGCTTCTTCGTGGCCATCGGCCACCACCCCAACACCAGCCTGTTCGAAGGCCAGCTGACCATGAACAACGGTTACCTGGACATCCGCTCCGGCCTGGGCGGCAACGCCACCCAGACCTCGGTGGAAGGCGTGTTCGCCGCCGGCGACGTGGCCGACCAGCACTACCGCCAGGCCATCACCTCGGCCGGCTTCGGCTGCATGGCCGCGCTGGACGCTGAGCGCTACCTGGATGCCAAGGGCGAGCTGAGCTGATCGGCGGCGCCTGAAACACCCCAGGAAGGCCGGCGCCCAGCGCCGGCCTTCTTCGTTTCAGCTGCCGCCCTCGCATGTCATCCAGTGCTCGACGGGGCCGGAAGTCACGCCATCGGCATCGCGCATGACCGTGCTCCAGTTGACCATGCCATAGCCGCTCCCTTCGCAGGCCATCCTCGCCTTGATGGGCGACGCGGAGGCTTCCGTGACCGTCTTCACTTCCGCCCTGCAGGCGCCCGGCTCGGTGCAGTACACCGGCGTGAAGCTGAGTGTCACCGGGAACTGTGGATTGCCGTCGAAATGAACGTCGGTCTCCGCCGCACCGCTGGCTGGGACGGTAACGCGATCGATCTTCCTCAAGGCTAAAGGCGTGCAGTCCTTGCCCTCGCGAAACAGCCGGTAGCCCTTCTCCACACCTTTCATTGACGCCGCCCGAAACACGGGATCCTGTAGCGCCGCCGAGTCTTCTGGGTTCGAGTGGTAGGCGATCTCCACAAGTACCGCTGGCATTGTGGCAATCCTGTTTTCGCCGTGTCGGCCCGCGTTGGCTCGCTCTCGAATGGGAAAGTCCTCGTAGCCCGGCTGTGATCGGATCTGCTCGCGCATCCCGCATAGCACGCTCTCGGCAAGAGGGCGATCGTTCGGCTTATCGCCGTGATAGAAGACTTCCAGGCCCCGAGTCGTCGCCATTGGATGACCATTGGTGTGAAGACTGATCATTGCCCCTACCCCAAGGTGATTCGCGTAGAGAGGGCGTGTGCGGATGTCCTCATTGACCTCT
>NZ_JAGXKC010000230.1:0-403 GCF_019091045.1 Stenotrophomonas sp. GbtcB23
GAACACTTACATACCCTTGCCGGCAGCGAATTCCTGCGGGCTCAGCTTGCCGTCTTTGTTGCTATCGAGCATGCCAAAGTGCGGCGCCAGCTTGTGCTTGGCCAGTTCTTCCTTGGACAGCGTGCCGTCCTTGTTGGCATCGAGCTTGGTGAAATCGGCATCGGCCGCCGCCGGCTTGTGCTGACCGTGGTCGGTGGTGGGCGTGGTGGTCTGGCCGCCGGCGAAGGCCGCGCCCGCCATCAGGAACAAGGCCATCATCGAGAGGGAGGCATAACGCTTCATTGCAGTACTCCTTGTGGGATATGAGCCATCAGTGACAGGAATGCCCGCGCGCAGGCCCAGCGGCGCGGCCTGGGTGGGGGGTGGCAACAACGGTGGAACCGGACAAACGCAGGGCATTGGC
>NZ_JAGXKC010000231.1:0-400 GCF_019091045.1 Stenotrophomonas sp. GbtcB23
GCTCGAGCCCAGTAGTAGGCGGGATGCGTGCCCAGCACTATTGAACCCCCCCATGGAAAGCTGGACAGGAGGGGCCCCTGACGGTTGTCCACAGCTGCCGGAGGGATTTGGACGCCGGTGTTCGACAGTATTTCGGCCCTCAGGCCTGTGCGACCTGTGCATTTTCGGCCGGAGCCGCGACGCGCCCGATGAGGAGGGGTTGAGACGCGCCATCGGCCCGCCAACTGCGCGCTGGTGCTCATTTCGGCCCAGCGTGCTCGCGCATCTAGGGTGCAATTGCTCGGATGCTCACGGCCTGCAGCCATTCCCCGAGTCGAGCACGACCTCTCAGGTTGTCAACGACGCGCCCTGCAATGCAACTGATGCAGCTGCCATACCTCCAGCCGAGCTCTTGGCGGGG
>NZ_JAGXKC010000232.1:0-399 GCF_019091045.1 Stenotrophomonas sp. GbtcB23
GGCGGGCCTGCTGCCTACCGATCCCGAGGAAGCGGCACGCATGGTTGCATTCGTCGACGCCGTGCGCGCCAATGCGAGCGTGCAGGAAGCCGAGGAAGTGCTGGGTCGGGTCAGCCCGATCAATCGTGGCTATGCATATACGGTTGCGGCCGTGGTACGCGGCAAGTCGTGCCCAGCGGTTTGGCGCGAGGGGGCCAAGCGGTTGCTGTTCGGCACCGAACGCCCGCACCTGATGTAAAGCAAGAGGCACGTCGGGAAGTCCTCTCGCCGTGCCTCATCTGAAGGACGCCCGCCCCCAATGTCCCCTTCTGCTTTCGTAGCAATCGTCCAGTTTGGCGCTGGCCTGCACGGGTGCATGGTATGCACACAATCGAGCAACCACTTGATGCCCGAGGCGTG
>NZ_JAGXKC010000233.1:0-391 GCF_019091045.1 Stenotrophomonas sp. GbtcB23
ACGGCTTAGTCGCGAAGGAGGTCAGCGAGCTGATCCCCAGGTCTCTTGATGTTCTACGCAACTCGCATGGAATTGGCTTCTCAGACTTGGCCAAATCACTACTTGTTTCGCCTGACTTTCTTAAGCAAATCGTAGTTAGACCGGAAGATGATGTGACAGCTAGAAGGGCTGCGTTGAGGAACGTGCATTGATTGGGCCGATCTAACATTTCTGTCGCGAAGATCCGCACTCTTACGGGTATCAGAGAAATGTCACCACACGAGCTCTACCACCACGTGGCTCAACTGCTTACGTCAATGCCGGCTTATGTGGACAATAATCCCGTGACGCCTGAGCACCAGCAATGGCAGGCTCGCGGGCAAGCCGCGCTCGATGTCGATGGCATTAGGTC
>NZ_JAGXKC010000234.1:0-391 GCF_019091045.1 Stenotrophomonas sp. GbtcB23
CCCAGGGCCGCCACCCACCACATCCAGAATGTGCCGCCGAACCCGAGCAGAAACGCACCGGCGCCAATGACCACGCTCGCGGCGGTTTTTTTCGGCATGGATACCGGCAAATAAGGCCCCGAGTAGATTTCGAGATGCTCTTCCTTGGCCTTCGTGAGGGTGTCGAGGCCGAAGGTTTTCGGCTGGCGGGCGAAATTGTACGATGGCGGCGGAGATGGGATCGACCATTCTAGGGTTCGACCATTCCAGGGGTCGCCTGCCGTATCCCGGAGTAGGCGCCTGTCGCGGATCCTGAGACCGACGGGGGTTCCCAGCGCGGCGATGCCGAACAGAATACAAACGGCGCCGCTTGCCGAAATGTAGAACAGCCGCGTCATTCCCGCATCGGGGA
>NZ_JAGXKC010000235.1:0-390 GCF_019091045.1 Stenotrophomonas sp. GbtcB23
AACTCGCAGTTGAGCTCGAAGGGATGCGAGAGCGTCGGAATACTCAGGCGCCTCGTTCAATACTTGCAGGAACTTTAGAAGTCCTTCACCGTGGATTCCGAGCGGTTCGATCTGTCCTTCACGCTGGAAGACGCGCAGTGATTGGTTCTCTGGCGAGTAGATGACGAACTTCGCCAGCGAATCGCCAATGACCGTACTCGCGTCAAGATCAGACTTGATTTCCTGCATTTTCCCCAGCAGTTCAGAAACCTCGGCCACCGTCAGATCTTCATGGCTTTGGGGTGCATTCGGTTCTTTGCCGTTTTCCGGGCCATGGATAGCAAGGATCCGCGCAATCCGCCTCATAACGTGACCTGTATCTTCATTGATGAAGGGCAGGCCGTTCTCGTC
>NZ_JAGXKC010000236.1:0-389 GCF_019091045.1 Stenotrophomonas sp. GbtcB23
TGGCTGGGTCTTTCTTCTGATCGCGACCGGCTTCTTTCAGCGCGGTTGGCGCGTTGCCGTTCTGGCGTGGCTCGTCATTTCCCTCGCCAACGAGGTGGCGATCGGCAGCGGCGCTATCCAGAAACTGCTGGTCACCGGATATTCCGGCTATTTCGCCTTCGGTCTGGCGCTCTACAAGGTACAGCGCCACCTCTCGGCCGCCAATCTCTGCGTGCTCGGCGCAGCTGCTTGCTGGGCGATTGTCACGCCGTTTCTCACCGAACCGAATTTCGTCGAGATGTATGGATTGGAGCGGAATGTCGTCGGCCTAGCCTTGGTCGGGCCGGTGGCGCTTGGCCTGATGGCCCTTTGTGCCATCGCACCGTCATTGCGTATTCCGCCCGCCTTGG
>NZ_JAGXKC010000237.1:0-385 GCF_019091045.1 Stenotrophomonas sp. GbtcB23
TGCACCATGGCCACCCTCAAGTTGCTGTTCTGGCTTAAGTAGTACAAGCCAGCAAAGCTGGGGCAAGTCGGCATCAAGCACATTGACGGCTGGTTCGCATGTTGGCGCGGGATTTGGTTACTTGCTTTCTCGCGACATGGTTCGGATCTGACAGGGGTGCAACGACTGACGCTTCGGCTCGTCGTGCTCAGTAGTGCGTCGTTGCTTCTGATTGGTTTGATCGCACTCGTATCGTGTCATTGAGCAGGGCTGACGGAGTTGCGATCAGGTACGATCACCCGAAAATCCGAGCACAAGGCTGTGGGTACTGAAAATCAAATCCGCGGCGAAATGCCACTCCCCTTAAAACTGGGTTGCTGAATCATGCATTCGAAGCTCGCTCTCA
>NZ_JAGXKC010000238.1:0-385 GCF_019091045.1 Stenotrophomonas sp. GbtcB23
ATGGATATGAAGTTGCTGCCCTAATACGCAGATGAGGCCATGGGCGGCGGAACGCAGATCAATCCGCGCCTGCAGCAGAACGTGGGCATACGCACTCAGGAAGTGACGGTAGAGTCACTAGGGACTGCTGTACGCGTGCCGGGCACACTGACGTGGGATCTGACCCAGGATACCGAGGTCAGTGCGCGCACGGAAGGCTTGATCACCCACGTGCAGGTAAAGGCGCCGTTTACCGAGGTTCGTCGTGGTCAAGCGCTGGCCACCGTGCAGGCCCCGGCATGGAACGCGGCCATCGCCGAAGCACATACCCTGAGCCAAGCTCAGTCCGCGAGCGCGCGTGAGCTACAGGGTGCCGCGCAACAACGGTTGCGTTCGTTGGGTGTTC
>NZ_JAGXKC010000239.1:0-385 GCF_019091045.1 Stenotrophomonas sp. GbtcB23
GGGCATCCCGTCATGAGGAAGCGGCCCTTCAAGGAAGGCAGAGCCGTTTCCAAAGCAGCAACCGTTCGGGGGCAACGCCAGGATGAAAACTCTACCTTTTCGTGAATGGCTTCCAACGTGGCAATTGTGTTCACGCAGAACGCTCGGTTGCTGTTGGGATCGCCATTGATTCCAATCCCAAAAGGAACGGCGCGCAAGCCTGATCGACGGAACTCCGATGCCGACACGCCGGGCCATATGGAAAAATCGTCGCCGAGCTGATTTGCCCCGCCCAGAATCACGGTTTTTGAAAGTTTCAGCGTCTCCAGCGCGGCCTCGTCGGGCTGCTCGCGGCTGGTAAAAATCTTCGTCGGCGCAAACGGGCCCAGCTGCCTCTCGTTAGCGG